>NZ_PYCI01000200.1:0-9493 GCF_003015105.1 Chroococcidiopsis sp. CCALA 051
AATACGAATCGATCGCGCTTGAGCCAGTCGTCGAGAACGTCAAACCATCCTCTTTGACTCGGTGCGCGTCCTACTGCGATTGTCATGAGGACAAATCTCCAAATCTTCTTATGATTACTTTTTTGCGAGCTTTACGCCCAACTTTAAAAGCGTTTACTTTCACGTTAGGCAGAAAGTAGACCGAGTTGTAAACTCACTTTACGAATCTTAACTCACTCTAATTATTATTTGTACAACTGACTGGTAAATTGCAACAACCCAATTGAATGAATTCGATCGCGAGATTGCAGGTTTTTTTCTGTCTCTAGCAAGATGGAACGCCTATTTGAACCTGTCTAAGGGCGTATCATTTGAAAAAAATGATTGGATAATTTTATTAATTTACTTCAAGTTATAAGTTTTTCCTTGCTTCAGTCGCCGCAGCTGTCACACTTAGATCTTCCATTTCTGAGAAACGTTTGGTTGAAGTCATACCATCAACCTCAGCATCTGCATCGACATCATCAGCAAAAGGATTGTGGAAGAAAGACCCCGTTTGGGGTGGTAGAGTTGGATCGAGAACAATTTCTGCCAAACTTTTTGCGACTCCAGTTAGGGGAATGGCGAGAATCACACCTAAAAATCCGCCCAATTGCGCCCCCAGTAATAGAGAGATGAAAATAGCCACGGGCGATAAACCCGTCAGATTGCCCATAATCCGAGGTGCAACTAAATTATCTTTAATTTGTTGTAGGGCAACTGCGATCGCCAAAACCTGAAGCGCAAGCCACCAGTCGATAAAAGCAACCACGATCGCGACCGTACCAATACCTAAAGTCGCACCAATAAACGGAATAACTTCTGTTAAGCCAATAAAAACGGCGAATAAGAGGAAAAACGGCACTCGCAGTGTCGAAAAAGCGATGGTGAGCGTGACAGCCATAAATAACCCTAGCAAAAGCTGCCCTGAGACAAAGCGCTGGAGATTGCGTTGCAAGGCAGCAGTTAAGCCAGAGCGAATTTGAGGCGAGAGGATACTCGTCAAACTATTCCACACCCGTTCCCCATCAATCAGCATGTAGAAGGAGAGGACTAAAATTAGAATTGCGTCCAAAAACCAATTAAACGTACCGATCGCCAAGCCTAGACTTTTAACTGCGATCGCTTCAGCCTGGGTTTGCAGCCGATCCAATAACAGCGATACAAGCAACTGGACATCAAAGGGTAAGTTATATTGAGCGCTCCAGGCTTGAAAAGTATTTAATTGTTCCTGAGCCGAATCGACAATGGTTGGTAAGTTATTCACCAACTGCCGCGCTTGGTTAAATACAAGCGGTACTACAGTCAACGCGACAATCGCAAAGACAAATCCCGCTCCCAAGTAGACGAGTCCAGCTGCTAACGTGCGGGGTAAAAAAGTTTGCAATCCAGCTACGGCATAGTTAAGCAAAAAGGCAATTAGAGCGGCGCTAATGACAATACTTAATAATTCGCCCACATAACCCAAGGCTCGAAGCGTCACCGACACTGAAACCAAGATTAGCAGCCAAGTGATCAGAAATTGTTGAATCGGTAAAAAGGCGCGGTTCATCGTTAGTGAGTGGTGAGTGGCTAGTGGCTAGTGGCTAGTGGCTAGTAGTAGATAGGGTGTGGGGTGTGCGTGGTGAGTCAATTTTCTCCCTCAGCTCCCTCAACTCCCCCAGCTCCCTCAGCTCTCTTTCCCCTGCTCCCTTTAAAATGTAATGTCTCTGCGGGATTTAAAGCATCTTCTGACACGGGGAGGAAAAGATCGAAAAGATTTTTCAAACAACTCGCGATCGGAACGGCTGTGATTAAACCCAGTAATCCCCCAATTTTAGTCCCTACTGCCAAAGCTATTAGCACTCCAATCGGGCTTAAGCCTGTAAAACTACCCAATAACCGAGGAGCGATCGCTTGATCGATAATTTGGTCAACTACTACAGCTACCGCTAATGTTTTGGCTCCCAGCCAGAAGTCATGTACGGCGACTAACAGTCCAACGAGGCTGAAACTTAAAACGTCTCCAAAGGGAATTAAAGTCATTGCGCCGATTCCTAAGCCGAATAGCAATCCGAAAGGGACTCCTAAAGCCACAAATGCTAAAGTCATGGCTGTACCGACTAGTGCAGCTAGTGCCACCTGACCGATCAGATAATTTTGAAAGTTTTGCTGAAGCGATCGCTGTAGTGGAATACTCCAGCGAGATGGTAAACGTCCAAAAACACCACGCCAAAGCCGTTCGCCGTCCAATAAGAGGTAAAACGTTAGCACGACGGTTAAAATTGCCTCGGAAACGCTATCAATCGTGCCAATAATTAGCATTACTAGTTCTTCGCCTAGAAACTGTAATTCATCTGGGAGGCGATCGCTCACTTGTGTGGTTAAATGAGTCAGATCGAAAGGTAACTGCTGCGTTTCTACCCAGGTGTCTATCATTTTTAGCTTTGCCGTTCCAGCGTCAATCCATTGCGGTAGTAGTCTCGCACCTTCGCTTAACTCTTCTACAAGTAGCGGAATTAAGGTAATACCTAAAGCTATCGATGTGACTAAGGCTATGAGAAAGACTAAGAATACTGCATATTGGCGTTGTACTTGGCGCTGTTGAAGCCACTGCACGGGGTAATTCAGAATGAAAGCTAATACCGCTGCTAAGCCGAATATGGCGATCAGAGGTTGAAAATACTGAAAAACTAGGAGTGCCAGCCATCCATTAAATACAAGTAAGGGGAATGGCAGAGCGATCGCCAACCATTGCCACAATTTATTTTTGGAACCATTCATACCCTTTCACACCTAGCATCAGCCTGCGATCGATTTTCGCTCAAAAGATGCAATGCTCACCTCTTTCTTGCGATTCCATCAGGTAGTTCAGTTGCAAAGGTTAAGATGAGAGCAGCTTAGTCACGATGTTGAAGGTAAAATGTTCACGATCGACTTGACAATCAAAAATACAGCCTTTCCGGTGTCAGTACAACGGAAGGAAACTGCGGATGCAGAAGCAGCATACAATCAAATTCTGGCAGCAATGCGCAGTGGAAATCCAGAAATTATCGAATTGACGTGCGATCGCCAGCCAGAAAAGAAAGTCGCCGTCCGTACCAGCGAAATTTCTGGGGTGCAGATCTCGCAAAAAGACAGCACGGCTGCTGGCAAAACCCCTGGCTTTTTTGCCTTTACCGAATCTAAATAACTAGCTGGGGTGTCAATGGCTGAATCTGCCATTCAAGTTCGGGATTTGTGCTTTAGTTGGTCTAGCGGAGAACAAGTTTTTCAATCTCTCTCTTTAGAAGTACCAAAGGGAGAGTTTTGGATGTTGTTGGGAGTCAACGGTAGCGGTAAGTCTACTTTACTGCGGTTGTTAGCAGACTTGTTAACACCTCAGTCCGGTCAAATTGGCATCGTGCATCCAGTTGGCTTTGTCTTCCAAAATCCCGATCACCAACTCGTAATGCCCACTGTGGGGGCTGACGTGGCTTTTGGGTTGGTGGAAGAAAAACTCTCCATCTCCCAAGTCCGTCAGCGAGTCACAGAAGCGCTGGCTGCGGTAAATTTATTAGAACTACAGCGTCGTCCGATTTATGCCCTGAGTGGAGGACAAAAGCAGCGCGTTGCTATTGCTGGGGCGATCGCCCGTCGTTGCGAAGTTCTGTTGCTTGACGAACCTACAGCCCTCCTCGATCCCGATAGTCAACTCGATCTGGTGGCGCAGGTGCAAAATTTGGTGAAAAGTCGGGGAATGACAGCCCTTTGGGTGACGCATCGTCTCGACGAGTTGAACTATTGCGACGGTGCTTTTTTACTCGAACGCGGCTGTCTGATCGATCGGGGAGAACCAAAACGGTTGCGACAAAAACTGATGGAAGTCGCAGCATAGGACACAGCAAGGGCTTGGCACTGCCAAGCCCTTGCTATTTCCCCCTGAGTGTCATGCGTGATACGCAAACAAAGATTAAAATTGTGAATAATAAATTTTATATTTAGTAACATTCACAGCGAACCATGTCACCCCCTTCGACTCAACCTGTTTTGCTAGTAGACGGCTACAACATCATTGGCGCTTGGCAACACCTGAAAATAGCCCGCGATCGCGACGGACTAGAGGCAGCGCGGTGGCAGTTGGCAGAAGCTTTAATTAGTTACAGTGCTTTTAAGGGATTAAGTACTCAAATTGTTTTTGACGCTCAGTATCAGCAGACTATTGGGACTCAAGAAGTCAAAACAGAAAATCTATCTGTATACTACACCAATTTCGGCGAAACGGCAGACACATATATAGAAAGAATCTGCGCGGCATACTACAGGCAGTATTTAAACCGCTCGCTCTGTTCCCGTTTGATTGTTGCTACCTCCGATCGCGCTCAGCAACTAACTGTAATGGGTTACGGTGCGGAATGGCTCTCAGCATTGCAACTGAGACAGGAAGTGGAGGCGGCTACGATGCGATCGCGCCGCAAACACAAACAAGCCAAACAATCATCAGGGAGATTTCTGGCTTCGGCGATCGACCCGAAAGCGCGGCAAAAGCTAGCTAAAATGCGTTTTGGCTTGTAAATTTGGTGCGACAGAAAATAAAGTCTCAAAAAAATTAGTCAGGGACTTGCAAAACCTGTTTATAAGGGTTATTATAAATATTCGCAATCCTCAGTAGCTCAGTGGTAGAGCGGTCGGCTGTTAACCGATTGGTCGTAAGTTCGAATCTTACCTGGGGAGTTAATCAAACTATTCTCGAAAAGTCTCAGCTGTTTCATCGAATTAAAACAGCTGACGGAAAAGCGATCGGCGGCTAGACTAGACGCAGCTGAGCATAGGAGAGTCTAGCATGAAAGACCGCGACTACACTTTAATTCTTGACAAAAGCGGCAGTATGTCCACTCCCGACCAACAAGGGGGTAAAAGTAGATGGGAAGTTGCTCAAGAGTCTACTTTAGCAGTGGCGCGAAAGTGCGAACAGTTCGATCCTGATGGTATTACCGTCTATGTTTTCTCCGGTAAATTTAAGCGTTACGATGATGTAACTTCGGCGAAAGTTTCTCAAATCTTTTTAGAAAACGATCCGGTGGGGACGACGAATTTAGCATCTGTGCTGCAAGATGCAACCAATAACTACTTTCAACGCAAAGCCAAAGGACAGACAAAACCAGAGGGAGAAACGATTGTCGTTGTCACCGATGGAGAACCAGACGATCGCCGTGCGGTGTTTGAAGTTATCATCAATGCTACCCGTCAAATGGAACGGGATGAAGAACTAGCTATTTCAATGATTCAAGTTGGTTCCGATCCGCAAGCCACCAAATTTCTCCAAGCTTTAGACGATCAATTGCAGGGAGTTGGTGCTAAATTTGATATCTGCGACACGGTGACGTTGGACGATTTAGAAGATATGAGTCTAGCTGAAGTGTTGTTAAATGCGATTGGTGATTGAGCTAGAATGGCGATCGCGGCTTGCTGAAACAAGGGAGAAAGCTGAGGGCAGAAGAGGAAATATATATGGATGAGATCGATCGCCTGCTATCCCAACTCAAAGCTGAAAATGAAAAGCATCCTGCAAAACCTAGTCCTCAGCCACCAGGAGAAAGTTTTTCTACAGCTAAATCGAGTGGGGCGATCGATCGCTTATTAGAGCAAGTAAAATCTGATTACGATCGCCAAGATCGCGAACAAGAGCAAATTAGACAAGCACAATTAAAAGCCGAACAACTAAAACAACAGCAACTTCAGCAAGAAAAACGAGAAGAGTTGAAAAAAACGGCTCAAGTGTGGTTAGAAAAGTTAGATCCGTTTTCTCCTGAAGGATTGTGGTTTGAGCGATTTGCGGAGAAATACGAATCTAAATTAGCAGCAGCAATTGATTATCTGTTGGAAAATTCTGGGTAAGATTGTTATTTGGAAAAGCTTTATTTAAAATGTCGCGCAAAGGCGCAGAGGCGCAAAGCGAGTACATTATGCCTCTTTGTGCCTTTGCGTCTTTGCGTGACAAAATCTCTTGCGATCGCCCTTCCGCAAGCATGGGATAATGGAGAACCGTTAGAAGCAGAAAACTATGCCTTGTTGCTAGATATATTCTTGAATTCTCTGCCTCAGCCATGCCACCCCGCAAACAAACAACAGAAAGATCGGTTTATCAACTGAAAATTACGCTTCAAGATTTGCGTCCGCCAATTTGGAGACGAGTCCAAGTCTACAGCGATATCACCCTGGCTAAATTGCATCGAATTATTCAAGAGGTGATGGGCTGGACAAATTCTCATCTTCATGCTTTTACAATTCAGGGCGTAGAATACGGGCAACCGATGCCAGACTACGATCTTGATATGCGGAACGAACGGACGGCGAAGTTAAGCCAAGTCGCGCCTGGGGAAAAGTTCAAATTCCACTATACCTATGACATGGGCGATTCTTGGGAGCATGAAATTTTAGTCGAGAAAGTACTGCCAGCCGAACCGCAGACGCACTATCCGCTGTGTTTAACAGGTAAACGCGCCTGTCCGCCAGAGGACTGCGGTGGAGTTTGGGGTTATGCAGAATTTTTAGAAGCAATTCAAGATCCAAACCATTCGGAACATGAATCGATGTTGGAATGGGTTGGTGGTGCGTTCGATCCCGAAGCCTTTTACCTAGACAAAGTAAATCAACAACTGAAGCAGATTCGGTGAAACGGCTAAGTCAACAATTTTAACTTTTAACTTTTGACTTTTGACTTTTATTCTTCTTCAAGTACTTCGTTAACTGGGAAACGATCCATCAGTTGAATTGCCCGATAAGCATTGCGACGTAAAGATTCTGACAAAAATGGAACGTGAGGAATTTGAGAGAGTAAATCTAACGTTCGGCGCAGCAATCTGACAACATCACCTTCATCTAAACTCGTATTAGCACATAATTCCGTCCATTCTACGCCTAGCGACCACTGCTCGATTAAAGCTACTAAATCGTATTCCAACCAAATTGGAATTGTGACGTTATAGCGCCGCTGTAATTGAAATAACTGTCGCCGAATCGGACGGATACTCGCCAAGGCAATATCGACTTCTTCTGATAAGAGATAGCGTACCCAACTATCGGGGCGGGGTGTTTCCGTGACTAGCGCCGCGATCGCCGCAGCAAGGTGATGGGGAGCGAGATTGTCTAATTCGCTACTGGCAAGGGCTAAACCCAACCACAGTTCGTTATCTCCTCTGACAGCAGCAGCAACTTTGCCTAAGTTGGTTGGCGTAAGATCGTCCAAAGCCCCAAATCGCTGCAAAATTTCCATTAAGTGCAGAAATTCTTCCCAGTGACGGTGCGCGTAACGTTCTAACTCTGCCTGTCTTTCCTCGATTTCTGTTTGCAGTTGAGCAATTCTAGTCTTGCGTTTGAGAATACTGGCGGGATTGCCTAGATGATGCAAAGGATGGGCTGTTAGTTGCTCTTGTACGGCAATAACTCGGTGTTGTTGTTCTAAAACCTCCGGTGCAGCGTGCCACGGAGGTAGGTCGGGAATTTGTGTCGCAATTGTTGCTGTTTCTTCATTCCCTTTACGCGCTTGCCCTGGTTTGAGTGGCATTTCTACAGGCGGCATCAGATGTTCGGGAATATCTAATCGAGCAAATTCGGCAAATAAATCTGCTATATCGCTACTAGCTGCTACGTACCAGCGATTATCTCGACCCAAACAAATAAAATAAGGTGCTTGTCCCGAACCAGGAATTTTCGCTACCAACACTGCTGGAATGGGCGTTGATGTTTGGACATGCTTGCCGCGCAAACTCAATAATGTACCTGACATGGCAAAATTA
This sequence comes from Chroococcidiopsis sp. CCALA 051, assembly GCF_003015105.1. NCBI lineage: Bacteria > Bacillati > Cyanobacteriota > Cyanophyceae > Chroococcidiopsidales > Chroococcidiopsidaceae > Chroococcidiopsis > Chroococcidiopsis sp. CCALA 051. Next base: position 7,776 of record NZ_PYCI01000200.1, read on the forward strand.
ATCGTCAAGCTCAATTGCTCTAGTCGTGCCTCTAATGCCTGTTCTTCCAGTACCTTCAAGAGTTGGCGTTCGACTTTGAGCCGTTGTCGCAATTTCTCATAATGATTTAACCGATCCTCATCGACCGACTGCATTTGAGTTTGCAAGTCGGCAAGTCGATCTTCCATCTCGGCGATCGCATCGTATTGGGGTTTCAAATACAATGTGGCGAGATACTGCCCAAAACTACGCTCGATCAGCTCTTTCGCTTCTGCTAAATTATGAATTTGCAGCAGATTTAACACCATGCCGTAGCTGGGAGCAAACTGACTCACTAGCGGGTCTGGTTTAGCAGTGGCTAGATATACAGCTTCTTTCGCGCCTTCAAATGGCGTTTGCAAAGTGACGACGTGACCGAGCTTATCCATACCTCGCCGTCCGGCGCGTCCTGCCATTTGCAAGAATTCGGAAGGATTAAGCAAGCGGTGTCCGCGATCTGTACGTTTGGATAAGGTAGAAATTACTGTCGTCCGCGCAGGCATATTAATTCCTGCCGCTAGGGTTTCAGTCGCGAAGACAACTTTAATTAAACCCTGCTGAAACAATTCTTCTACTAACCCCTTCCAGGCTGGTAATATACCCGCGTGGTGAGCGGCAATACCGCGATAGAGAGGTTCTACTTGTCCGACACGTCCTGCATCTGGGTTGCGGCGCAAAAATTCATCAATTTGGATTTTGAGTTGAGCCGCTTCTTCTAAATTAACTAGCGTTACGCCTGCTAGTTCCTCGACGGCTTTATCGCAACCGCGACGGCTGAAAATAAAGTAAATGGCTGGTAGCATATCTCTAGAGTAGAGATGCCCCACGGTGTCAATTAACTTAGGAGTTTCCGGTCTGGGTCCTTGCTTTCTGTCGCTACTACCCTTTTTCGGTCGCAGTCGCGGATTGATTTTTCCACTCTTGGGATCGAGTAAAGGAAATATTCCTTTAGGATTGCCAAAATAGAATTCGAGCGGAACGGGACGAAATTCAGAATAGATTAGCTCTGTGGGTCCATGAACGCGACAAATCCAATCTGTCAGTTGGTCGCTATTGGCGATCGTGGCTGAAAGTGCCACCAGTTGAATATCTGGCGGACAATAAATGATAGATTCTTCCCATACTGTCCCCCGCTGGCGATCGTTCATGTAATGGCATTCATCTAAAACCACCGCTTCTACACCTTCAAGGGATGTTCCCACTTCACCAATGGGAGTACCGTAGAGCATATTACGAAAAATTTCCGTAGTCATCACCAAGATTGGTGCATCACGGTTGATCGAAACATCGCCTGTTAACAATCCGACCAAATCTGCCCCAAAGCGATCGCGAAAGTCGCGTAATTTTTGATTCGATAGCGCTTTGAGCGGCGTAGTGTAAAAAACTCTCTTGCCTCTAGAGAGGGCGCGATAGATCGCGTATTCCCCAATTAAAGTTTTGCCAGAACCCGTAGGCGCACATACAACTACGGAGCGATTGGCATTCAGTGCCGCGATCGCCTGCCGTTGGAACTCATCCAGCTCAAACGGAAAGATACTCTCTAGATTTAGGTCAGCTTGCAGTTGGGGAATTTTCACTCAATAATTTATGCAACACCCTTTATTAATAGAGTAACCAATCTTGGAAATTTAGGGAGTAGGGAGCGATCGAGCAGGGGAAAAGAGAGCTGAGGGAGATAAGGGGGACAAGGGGGACAAGGG
>NZ_PYCI01000038.1:0-49500 GCF_003015105.1 Chroococcidiopsis sp. CCALA 051
ATAGCGGTTTTCAATTGGATGCAATACACGTCTGGTAGGGGCGCTTTCTCGCTCGCGCCCCTACAAATGTCATCCATACAATCGAGAATTGCTATAAATCACAGCAAGAATGCCAGCGTGTCCAAAAGTGGCTCAAAGATGAATTTAACTAGATTGTTTCTGCTTCAACTAAATTAATCTAGGTCAGCCAATAGTCTAAATGTGTAAATTTTACACATTTAGACTTGCTAATTTTGCTTTTACTGTTATAGCTACTTCCTTGCTATCTGATGTAGCTCGTTAGGTAAATCTCCGCCACGCTAGTTTAGGAAAGCAAAATTCATCTTTATTAACAGCAAGTTTTCCGTAACAGTTTTTGTTACGTATTTGTAAAATTTACTTTTTATCTTTGTCACCTCATATTCAAAAGAGCTGTAATGGAGATTTTAGTAATTGATTATGATGAATATTCTCTACTATTAATTGACGATTTTCTTACCTTGAACAATTTTCAAGTTCTGACTGCAAATAATGCTCGAACAGGTTTACAAATAGCTAGAGAACAACAGCCAAACTTAATTATTTGCGAACTCAATCTACCGAGGCTAAGTGGATACGAAGTTTTAAGAATATTGCGCAGCGAACCATCTACAGCTGGTATACCGTTTTGGTTTCTTTCATTTGAGGCAGACATGGCAACTCGTCGCCGTGCTTTACAACAAGGAGCTGACGGTTATTTTACTAAACCTATAAACTTAAACGAATTACTCTCGGCAATTCGAGATCGGTTTTGACTGCGATCGCCGAGTCGCCGAGACATTTTACGAAAAGCGATCGTATGCTGGTGAGAGCAGCTATGTATGAAGAGTCATCTTTCTAGAAAAGTGTCTTGTGAATCGCCCTGAATAGAGGAACCTGCAACCAACCCAACAGCACCATATTCGTAAGCCCCCACATCTGGCTTTCCATCAGGTATAGGCATGTTTATGCCTAACAAGGGAACCGCAGCGTCGATCGAAGGAGAATGACTGCGCAGGCGAAAGTTCCCTGTTCTCGGATTTACAAATTCCGAAGATACAACCCCTCCCCGATTATTCGAGATTGCAGCGCCACCACTCTTGTCGTAATATGTCGTTCCTGGCAACTGTGCAATATTGTTCGATATCCGGCTATTCTTCGTGCCACCACCCTTACCATTCCAGTTTCCGGCGAAAAAGACAGCCTTATCGTCATAACCCCAGAGGGTATTGTTATCTACAAAAACGTCCTTGATAGCGTGACCGTTATAGTGAATGAATATTGCCCAATTAATTCGCCCACCAGTATTAGTAACATTGTGATGGATGTATGCACCATGCGTTCCATCATCTAGATAAATTGCCATACCTTTTCCATTGTCAACAAAAGAAGTGTTGACTAAGCCAATGTAATTGTATGCAATGACACCACCCTCAAGAGTTCTCTTATCTGTCGGGCGATCGCAGAAATTGCAAATATAAATTCCCGATTGTCCGCTGTCAAGCAGTAGCCGCCCCGTGTCGGAGATGGAGTTATACACGATCTGGGAACGACGTATGCTTCCGGCATGAATCCCCGTGCCAGCACTCTTTCGCACTGTATTTCTGAAGATCCTATTGTCATTACCACTGACAATAATTGGAGCGCCCTGGCTGCCCCAAGCTAAGTCCTCAACAAAATTATTCTCAATGGTTGTGCGACTGCCTGATATTGAGATTCCCGCACCCCATCCGTGTCCGATATACGAATTCTTAACGGTATTATCGGAACCCGAGACAGAAATTCCTGGAAATGCCACATAGCCGTGACCGTTGTAATTTGCTTGAAAGGGAGAATGGTAGCGAAAGATCGAGCGATCGATCGTGCAGTTGACTGCATTCTCCATCCGCACGGAAGCACCTCGAAAGACGATGCCTTTGATTGTCACATTTTTGCGCTGACTCAGATCGAATCCCCACAGTCTTACTTGAGCTTCAACAAGCTTTGATGTCAGCATCTCTTTATTTGGTGGATAGATGTAAAGGGTTGAATTTCCCCAATACCATTCACCTGGCGCATCAAGTGCATTTAAGTGGTTGATGATAAAGCCTCTACCGCTGCCCTCAAATTCATGCCACGCAGGGTTAGAGATCGTCTCGGTAATTTCTGTTAGAGCGAGTTTGTTGCCACTAGAAGAAGCGATCTTGCCTATGTTGGGAGCATAAAAGTTATCTCCATTGAGTCCGAGGAAGTAGCCTCCATTCCAAAAGCCGCTAAATACGTTCATGCCGTTCAAAAACTGGACGTTTGCCCTTCCTCTACCATTGTTATTGACTTGTGTAGCGCCCCATGTTCTCGAATCGAGGTAATCGTTACCTACATTAGGATATCGGGCAAGAGAAAGATAGTTGCCTTGAACAAATACGGCATACACCTTTTTGGGCAGTGAAGTACGGAAGACATTATCTGAATGACGAAACCAATTGCTGACAAGATCTGTACCTGTCACTACAACCCGCTCTCCAGGCGCAGCCACAAAGGTCTGTCCGTCTTTCGGTATGACCGTTTCTCTATACACTCCTTGCCTAATAATGCACGTATCATCTGTCCCCATCGATTCGGCAGCTTTCTGAAGTGTTTTCCAGGGTCTTGCCATCGAGCCATTTCCTAATAAATCATTCCCTGACTTTGCATCGACATAGAAAGTAGTGATAGAGGCACTTTTATATGTGGATAATGTCAACATCAGCATAACAAGACCACAGAATAGTACGAGCTTAGAAACTATTTTCGATCTCATATAACTCCAGTTTTTGATATTTTAAAATCTGCTCGATTTTATCGTTAAGTTACATTTTTAGAGAAACTAGTTATATAGGGAGAATGCTTTGTTGAATTTTTGACATTTAGGCAGGCATTATTATGAAGAATAGACAGAATTATTAATGGCAAGCTCAAACCAGTTAATATTAAGGCAAAATCCATTAAAACAAATACAACAATATCCCAGAGATTGCTCCAGAAAACTTGACAATACTCTGGGATTATTTTCTAAGTAAATTAGCAGTTGTAGAATCTTTCTAAAAATAGACTTTCAGGCGAGATTCATACGTCAAAATCTATCTCTAGAGAATGCGGCTTCGCTCTAAATTTATGTTGGAAAGAAGTGTTAGAACCTAGCGTCTTATCCTTTTTCCTAACATAATTGAAGCTTTAAGAAAAACTATAATTATTTAAAACAAACTTGATTTGAAGGATGAGTCTATCTTTCTTAGTAGGAATATTTGCTCGGTGAAAACAAAACTGATCTTCAGCAAATCCCGACCCCGCTTCTCCACAAATATTGACAATTCTCTCACTACCGTAATAATTAATTAAATCTCGTTCAGATTTATCTCTATCTATGGACAACTGATATTGTAGCTTTTTCTGACTATGACTACCTTTCACATAGGCATGGGGACCGCTGTATAGATCTACATCTGTTAGATAAAACAGAAATTGCAAGCAGCGGTAATCATCCAGATCGTAATGAAATAATCCTTGAGCGAATCGCAAGCGCTCATCTAACTGTTCTACAGGAGTAGCAAAACTCCACCAGAGCATGGTACTTTTAAGAATAGGCTCGCCCACTAAATATTTTGCAGCAATTTGCCGTAACTTAGGGTCATCTCCTAACTTTTTAATTGCCGTACAAGATCGGGAAGGCTTATAATGATAGCCAAATAAGAACGGCTTTCCATATTTAGCCTCTTCTTCTTCTTTATTGCTGAGAGTGAAAGGAAGTTCAAATCTACCATTGCCCAAATAATAGGTTTGATTAGTAAATTCTAAAATTTCGCTTAATACATAATTTGGCAAATGAATTCCTAAGCAAACCCCATCTCGTCTTAGATTTTCCACAACGGAATCAACATCAATTTCCGTAAATAAGGAAGAGTCTGCCGTGGGAATAATAAGCTCTGGTTTACTAGCTAATAAAATCATTAGCGAGCGAATAATATGTATACGCCCAAAAATAAACATGAGTAGCCATTGAGGATTTTTGAATCCATGATCGGTATACTCACCTAGCCTTCGTTTAAACTTAAAATATAGCTTGTACCAGTAAGAATAAGAAATAGTTATGCTCATAGCGAATTCTAAATCTTTGCTACTTTGACTTAACTAGGAAAAATATAGTTGTCAATGAATATAGAAAACTTTCTTTTGAGATGCTACTGCAAATTACGAAAGTAAGCGATACAGAAAAAGTCAGAAAAGTTCAGTCCTTTTAATTACGATCGGTTTTAGTTAAGCTTTATTGAAAACCGCGATCGCAATGTTCGGAATTATTTCGTAATTTTGCTGAACTTGCCAGCTAGTAATGCTGAAAGTCATCCTAAAAAGCTGTAGCTAGACCTAAATATTTATCTCTTTCCTTCTTATTGTAGGCTGCTGTCTTCCTACCATTCAAAAGCTCAGCTTGTGCTTGAAGCATCATTTGTACAACAGCACTATCGTTGAGTTTATAATGCGCTTGCCATCCCAGCTTTTTTCTGGCTTTAGCGGGATTACCTTTGCTAACAGCAATTTCTGTTGGTCTGAATAAACTTGTATCTATTACAACACGATCGCGCCAGTCTAAGCCTACACAGGCAAAGGCTGCTGCTACAAAATCTTCTAATTTGCAACTTTCTCCGGTTGCAATGACGTAATCATCTGGCTGCCCTTGTTGTAGCATTAACCACATTGCTTTAACGTACTCTGGAGCCCATCCCCAGTCACGCTGAATAGAAATATCACCTAAATAAAGCTTTTCCTTACTACCTTTAGCAATTCGGTTAGCTGCGGATACAATCTTTTGAGTGACGAATCTCTCCGGTCGCAAAGGAGATTCGTGGTTGAATAGAATACCAGAACAAGCAAACAAATCGTAGGCTTTGCGGTAGTTAGCAACTTGCCAAAAAGCGGATGCCTTAGCTACGGCATAAGGACTTTTAGGGCGGAATGGCGTAGTTTCATCTGCTGCTTTGCCTTCAGTATCTCCAAAACACTCACTCGACGCAGCATTATAAAACTTAATGGGGCGATCGATAAAGCGTAGGGCTTCTAGTACATTTAAAGTACCAAGTGAGATGCTTTCAAAGGTTTCAACTGGTTGATCGAAAGAGAGGCTGACTGAACTTTGTCCTGATAAATTGTATACTTCATCTGGCTGAAATTTATTCAAAATTTGTAAAACACTACGAAAGTCATTTAGGGCAACGGACTCTAATTTCAATTGTTCGCGGATTCCCAGGCGTAGTAAATTTTGGAAAGAAGAAACTTGTGCGTCTCGTGATGTTCCACAAACAGCATAACCCTTATCGATTAACAACTGAGCTAGATACGCCCCATCTTGACCTGATACTCCAAAAATTAATGCTTTTTTCATAAGAAAACTTACTATTTTCCCCTGGAGAACTCAATCGCAAACTATATTTCAAAAAAAATTATGAGTAGTCGCAAGAATTAAACAATTAACAGCGATCGCAAATTTTTATGCTTTAACGTCCAAAGATTTATAAAAACCTGTTTTATAAGGTCGTTTTGTACAAGTTTTTACATTTTAATTGATCGCTATCAGCTTTAAAAGTCTCTAACATATTCCTCTATAAATTTACATTAATCAATACGGATAAGTTCAGGTATTTCATAGCTAAATAAATCGAGTCAAGACAATCGGAATAGAAAAAGCAAAAAGATACGTTTTTTGATGCAATTTGAGAATAGTTATATAACTGGCGATCGCATTAACTTTTCTATAACTTTTAAACATGAGATTTCATAGTCGTGCTAAACGCTACAGCGTCCTGATATCTTGGTATCTACAATAGCTCTAGTCAGACAATATTACTGAACTTTTCTAGAATGACAAAATTTGACTATTGAAGGAATATGTTGAAAAAGCGTAATTGTATATGAAAATTGCTATCTGGCATAACTTACCAAGTGGTGGTGGAAAGAGAGCCTTATATCATCACGTAAAAGGCTTATTGGAGCGCGGTCATACTTTAGAATCTTGGTGTCCTCCAACGGCAGACCAATCTTATCTTCCTTTAAATGAATTAATCAAAGAAAATATAGTACCACTTGCTCAGTCACCTATGAAAAGAAGGAGTAAGTTTATAAAACAGCCATTTTCACCTTATTTTCATGCGTTGAATAGCATCCAAGCGATGGATACACATTGTCAACAATGTGCTGCTGAAATTAACTGTGGTGGCTTCGATGTACTTTTCGCCAATGCCTGTACTTTTTTTCGCACGACTGCAATTGGTCGATATGTCAAAGTACCAACAGCTATTTATCTTCAAGAACCTAATCGGGAGCTATACGAAGCGATGCCAAGCTTACCTTGGGCAGCTATACCACCTCCGGCAAAGGCTTGGTGGTCGAATAGTTATGTCTCAGCATTTCTCAAAAATCTGATTCAGGTACAAGGGTATAGGCTTCAAGTTCGAGAAGAATTACAGAATGCGCGAGCATTCGATGTAGTTTTAGTTAATTCCCTTTTTAGTCGAGAAAGTGTTTTAAGAGCTTATGGATTAGATGCTAAAGTTTGTTATCTAGGAATTGATACCGAACTCTTTAAGCCATCACAAGTTCCTCGCAAGAAAATTGTCGTTGGTCTTGGAAGTATTTATTCTGGCAAAGGACTTGAGCGTGCAGTTCGCGCTATCAGCACAATACAGAAAGAAAAAAGACCAGATTTAATATGGATCGGAAATTTTTCTGTCAATAATTATCAGCAGAAAGTTGCGCAGCTTGCTAGAACTTTAGAAGTTAACTTCATACCCAAGGTGCGGATCGCTGATGATGAGATCGTCAAACTTTTGAGCCAAGCTTCAGTTATGATTTATACTCCTGTTTTAGAGCCATTTGGTTTTGCGCCTCTTGAAGCAAATGCTTGTGAAACTCCGGTTGTGGCGATCGCTGAAGGAGGAGTTAGAGAAAGTATCAAAGATGGAATTAATGGTTTTTTAATTAACGGTGACGATCCAATTCTGATTGGTAAAGCTATCTCTTCTCTTTTAGATAATCCTGATATAGTAGAAAAAATGGGCGAACGAGCTAGAAAATACGTACTAGAAAATTGGAGTTGGAAGCAAGCAAATGACTGTTTAGAAAATTATTTATTGAGCTTAATAGTTAAACGTTAGAAACCGCTCGGGACGCGCTCGGTTCTGCGGTTGCCTCGATCGCGCAAAGAATTACAAGCTATCTGCCTATCTGACACTGTTGCCAAGGTTCGCGAATGAAGTAAAGGGCATCGCGTCCTTGGACTTCCATACCACCTCGATTCTGCGTTCCCCAGCGATTGACAAATTTCTTGCCATTTTGACGACGTTCGACAGCAACTGTAAAGTTATTTCGTAATTCTCGATAACATCCTTCTATATTCGTCAGAGTTAAATCCAGTACCGGAATGTCGAATTTACCTACCGCTTTATTCACCACAAAAAATCCTTCATTGCCTCGTTCCATCAACAAGACAGTTGCGCTGTCAACGGCAGCTAAAGCGTTCTCCTTGACGTTGCCACCTACCTTAAGGCGTTGGCGCATAATTTGACGGAACTTGACACCAGTTTTGATGTACGGCGCATCAGCATTATCCCAGTTGAGTATTAAAGGAGTACCGCTTTCTCTGGCTAGTACGTAAGCTGTCGCCAGGTAGGAGTCAGAAGGATCGTCATAGGGGTTAATCGCACTAGAATTAATCTCCCGAATCGTATCGTGGTTTCTGCCAAAGGTAACGCTACGCGAGTCATCTATGGCTGTTGGCACTCGCAGCGATCGCAAATCTCCACTGCTAGTAAATGCTGCTTTCATCGAGTTGTAAAGGATAAAGTCTGTCACGGCAGCAATCCATTTGTAATCGTCCGCACGGGTGTCGCTATCTGTAATTACCTCCAGATAATTCCAGGTCTTGCCTTGACTTTCGCGATTAATATAATCGACGTACTCTTTAACAACATTTGCTGGCATGTGCTTGGCAGCGTCAAATCGAAATCCATCAATTCCCAGGTCAAGCAGTTTCTTTAAATGAGCCTTTTGAATTTTTTTCACATTGGCAGTATATTTTAGATCGGGAAGTCCCCCCAACCAACAATTCAGCTCCGAGTTTCTGTTTCCATCGCTATAATTGATATCACAGGGTTTCTTGCCAGGATTGCCTGGAGCAGAATGAAAATCATTTTGAGTCAGACCTGGAAATTTAGTTAAATCTTCAAAATTATCGCCACCACCTAAGTTAGCTGTATGGTTGAAAACAACATCAGCAATGACTTTAATTTGACATTTATGAGCTTGAGCGATTAACTGTTGTAAATCTGCTTGAGAACCTTTTCCTTCAATAACGTCATAATCTACGGGTTGATATCGCGCCCACCATTCTTGACTCGAATTAGATTTTTGGGCTGGAGGAATTTGGATGTGAGAGTATCCTCGATCGGCAAGTTGGCAGACAAATTTTCTGACATCATTATAGTTTTGATTAAAAGCATGAAAAATCGCCACTGGTTGTTCTGCTACTTGTGCCAAACCAGGTAAGTTAAAAGCTATGACTAGGGAAATCGCCAAGACAACAAATTTCTGGCAACGCATAAATTTCTAGAAAGCTAAATTTATTTAATTTCCACAGGTCAAAATCCCTTCTTGAGTGCCGTCGGCTTTCGCTTGTACCTCCACCTTGGGTTGCTGTCCTGGGTAGCATCGGACTAAAACTTTATCGCTACTACGAGTCAAGTACAAAACATAAACGGCTTGACCTTTTAACTTGGCTGGAACGAGTTGCGGCGGGGTAGGTGCAGTGGCGATCGCGGGTACTAAACTGGCAATGCCAAGAAATATAATTATTGCTCCGGCGATCGATCCTGAATAACGGTTGATTGATTGCAACATCGGTCTATCACCTTGACTAACAGTTTTGACTAAAGCCTTTTCATTCACTTTTTCGCTCTAAAAAACAGTAATTCATCCAGAAGTATACGATGCAAAATTAGCCAGCGATCGTATTCTTCATTAACAAACTTGGTGAAGACAAGATTGTCAACTGGCGCGATCGCTCCCGATATCTTGCTAAAATGTGACCACATAGCGATCGCTTTTTGGGAGTCAAAATGAAAAGCGTAGGTATACGCGAATTTAGGGACAAAGCTTCTTAGCTATTTAGCAAGTGATGAAGCGAATGCACAGAGCGCACGCTTCGCAAACGCGGTGAAACGTCACGGCAAGATCGTCGGATTTTATCTTCCAGTTAGGGAATCAGATGAAGCAGAAGTTCAAGCAGCATTGATGCGACTTTCCCGAACAGTGGAATCTGCTTTGATTCAAAGCGATCGGGATGAAGAAAAACTCAGCCAAGATTTGGACTTGTCTCAACCCGAATAGTATGCGCTTAGTTGTTGATACGAATATTTTGGTGTCTGAGCTAATCTGCAAGCGGGGACGAGATTTAATCATTCATCCAGAGGTAGAACTATACATGGCACAGATGGCTTAGGAAGAGACTTGTCATGATTTGGGTAAGCGGGTGGAGAGGATGGGACAAAAGGGAGTGTTTTCCCAGAAGATCGGGCAAAATCTATTAACTGAGGCGATCGCTTTAGCTGATTCTACTTTTGGTTAGCAATTATTCAGGCTATGGCATTTTGATAGAACGCTTGCATTTGAGCAAACCATTGCTGGCGTGATTCAGCCCAGGTATAAAACATATGTCCCCCTGGATAATGTTTCAACGTCAGATTTTGGCGAATTTCAGGATTGAGCTTCATCTGACTGACTAAATGGTTGGAGGCAAAATAAGGCGTAACCAAGTCAAATATTCCATGCGAGATCGACACCTGCATATATGGATTGAGCGTCATTCCCACCCGCAGGTCATCCACCGATCCTTGAAATCCTTGTTTCCAATCACCTTTGAAATCAAATTGCCAAGCTTTGAGCGTTTCTAAATTCAGCAGACGGTAGGTTAAATCAGTTTCCACACCTAAAGTCTGCCGCAAATGACTGTTAATTGCTCCTGTAAACAGTCGATCTAAGCCATCTAGCGTTGGGTCAGTGCCTTCGTAGGTCATGCGATCGGGAAACGGATCGATCGCCGTAATTGAAGCATCGTACAACCCGACGATTCTCTGGCGATCGCGCAACAGTTCCCTCGCAAAGACTTCGATTCTAATTCGTCCACCCAGCCGTTCGACAACCGACAGTGGTATTCCAGTTAATCCAGCCAACTGCTGATAAATCGCCTGACGCTCATCTTCAGGAAACGCCTCTCCCATTGCTAGCATTGGGATTAGACTTTGACGGGCAAATTGTTCGGCAGCAGCTATATGAGCTGGCAAATCTCCTCTTTGCCCAGCCCATTGCGCGCGATCGTGATGCGCTGCGGCGGCTGCTAGCGAGGGTAATACTGTTGCCCAAGTCGTCAGGTTATAATCGTTTGCTTCTAATAAGCTAAATTCTAAAGCTGGAGAGATCGAAATCGCGCCAGAAAGACCAACGCCAAATTCTTGTTGCAGCTGGCGAGCTAACTTAGCTACGCGAAAACCGCCATAACTCTCGCCCGCAATGAAAATGGGAGACAGCCAGCGGTGGTGGCGTGACAGAAACCGCACGATAAACTCGCCGATCGCTTTCAAGTCTCGCTCGACACCCCAAAATTGAGTTTCTTTGGATGAGTCTGGCTCGTTAGAATTAGATTTCTCATTCTTCTGCTCTGGAGTTTCTTTCTCTGGTGGCAAAACGCGGCTGAAGCCCGTACCGATCGGATCGATAAAGACTAAATCCGTAAAGCTCAACCAACTTTCAGTATTTTCTACCACTCGCACGGGTGGCTTTGGCAAACTACCGCGATCGCCAAAATCGAGGCGTTTGGGACCTAGCGCCCCCATGTGCAAATAAGCAGAAGCAGCTCCAGGTCCACCGTTGAAAACAAAAGTTAGCGGTCGCGGTGAAGCTGTATCAGTCTTGACGAGATACGCCACATGAAACATTTGGGCGATCGGTTTTTCTCGCTCGAATAACGTTTGCCACTGAGCCAAAGCTGTGTAGCTTATCTGTTGCGATGGCAGTGATAGTGTATGCTCGGTCTGACTGGATTGATGATTTACTGGTAGGTTAGATGTGTCGGACATATCAGGTGGCGATCGCATTGCACACATCACATGGTAGGCGATCGCGCGATCGTGAGTGAAAGATTTATCAGATGGAGAACGATCGTGTTGGCTCAATTACCAAATCCCATTACTAGTCCTGCTTGGTGGCAACTGATGAATTGGATTGCCGACCCAATTGGGTTTCAGGACAAATGCAGTCAAAAATATGGAGATATATTTACCATGCATCTGAGCGGCATCGGCTCTTATGTAGTCATTGGTAATCCGCAAGCAATTGGGGAAATCTTCAACCAAGATGCCAAATTTGATGTCGGTCGTGGCAATGCAATTGCAGAACCTTTAGTCGGGCGCAATTCACTCATGTTAGTCGATGGCGATCGTCATCGACGAGAACGAAAATTGTTAATGCCTCCTTTTCATGGCGAAAGACTACAAACTTACGCCAAACAAATCTGTCTGATTACCGAACAGATTGCTAGCTCCTGGCAAGTCGGTCAATCTTTTGTAGCTCGGACTACCATGCAAAAGATCAGCCTAGAGGTGATTCTACAAGTCGTTTTTGGCTTGAGTGAAGGAGAACGCTATCAACAACTAAAGCCCCTACTCACAGAATGGCTGGACATGACTGATTCTCCCCTCAAATCCAGCATGTTATTTTTACAGTTTTTACAAAAAGATTGGGGTGCATGGAGTCCTTGGGGGCAGATGAAACAGCGACAACATCACGTTCGCGCTTTGCTGCAAGCAGAAATTGAGGAGAGAAGAGCCAAAGATATCAAAGGGCGTGATGTCCTCAGTCTGATGATGGCAGCACGAGATGAAAACGGACAAGCAATGACCGATGAGGAATTAAAAGACGAACTACTGACGATTTTATTTGCTGGGCATGAAACCACAGCAACAACACTGGCTTGGGCTTTATATCAAATTCATCAACACCCAGATGTCCGCGATCGGTTGCTGCACGAACTAGATAGTTTAGGGGAATTAGCCCCAATGAAAATTGCTCAACTGCCTTACCTAAGTGCAGTTTGTCAAGAAACACTGCGGATGTATCCGGTGATTCCCGTCATTTTTCCCCGCATTACTAAATCGCCAACGAAAATTGCCGGATATTTATTTGAAGCCCAAACAGCCTTAATGCCAAGTATTTATTTAGTGCATTATCGGGAAGACTTGTATCCCAACGCTAAACAATTTCAGCCAGAGCGGTTTCTAGAGCGCCAGTATTCTCCTTCGGAATATCTTCCTTTTGGTGGTGGCAGTCGGCGATGTTTGGGATACGCTTTAGCTGGGTTAGAAATGAAATTGGTCTTGGCGACGATTTTATCCAAGTATCAACTTGCCTTAGTAGAAGATAAACCCGTGCAAATACAACGTCGTGGGTTTACGCTTGCTCCCAATGGTGGGGTAAGTATGGTAGTGAGTGCAAAATCTATTTAGAGTCACGGATAAACATTGATGGTATCCCGCAGGCGTTTGTCTTGTAAGTTGACTCCAATACCTTCAAGTGCTGTAATGTGCTGGGCAAACAACTCTAGCTTAGATTCATCTAAATCTACGTCAGGTAGCAGTGAATCTCGAATTTCCTCTCCTCGTGACTTGGGACGGTAGACTTGCCGAACAGCGCGAGAGATTTCTTTCATTAAAAACTCGTCGGTGAGTGGACGTATGAGGTTGAGGTCAAGATGGGAGCGGATCGACCTGTCGAAAGATCGACGGGAACTGAAAGCGTGCGATCGCGCTCGCAGACTCTAGGTTTTGGCTGAAGGAGAGGGCGAGATGCCTGGCTGCGGTCGCACTACCACTCTGATGACGCTCGGCTACGACCCGCAGAAGCAGCGGTACGTGAGGACGTGGATCGGGTCGATGATGACATACCTCTGGGTGTACGACGGTGGCGAACTGGACTTGGCTGAGACGGTGCTAAGGCTCAATTCTGAGGAACCTTCTATAGACAACCGTTGCGGCTCGATTGCTTCCATTTCGGCTAACAAACGAGTGGCAGCACCGACAGAGTGTTTGAGAAGATGACAGTGAGTATCCATACTCGCTTGTTGATATTCAACACTGCGAGGATGCACGGCTAATGCAACTTTACTTAGATACTGCGTCGCGTGGTAAAAATCTAATACCTGGCTGTGGGTGAGTGGCACAAGACACGTCCAATTCTCTGGTGCGCCATCGGCTAACCCTTGATAATGAGCATGGGGATATAATCGCTTTACCTGTTCGACTTCTCGTTGCATCCGTAAAAAAATGTCTCTCGCCCATGTTCCGGTGCGGCAGCCATATAGGTGGTGTGTTGACGTTCTCCTAAAGCATGGAAATTTTCATAACCTAGCCAACTGCCAAAGATAGTCATTCCTAATAACCCAGACCCAACCAGCCAAGGAATTGCTTTTTGATAGCGATTTTGTTCTTTTGGCACGGTTTTAGCGAATATAAGCTATGGGGGTGAATTATCGAGCGCACGTTCGGCTGGCACAATAGTTCGCTTTGACTTGTCGCGTTTTCGCAAGCGCCACATGATAAAACCCGTAACTAATAGGATGGTAGGAGATAAACCAACGAACAGATAGAGAATACGAGAGGGTAGACCGGCAAAAGTGCCAAAGTGTATGGGTACGAATGAGTCAAATATTCGATCTGCCAAAGATTTTTCCGTTGGTACGTCTACCTTCACGATCTCACCACTAAAGCGATCTATAGAAGCAGACATCACAACCTGGTTTGGTAACTCTTTTGCTATGCGAATTACGCCTTCAGGTTTGGTGGGAAAATAAATTGAGCTAATTTCACCAGGGGGCAGCGCAGCACTAGCTTTTTGTAGTAATGCTTCTGTAAGCTGTATGGGGGCTTTATCTGCGGCTTTAGAGACGAGTTCTACTTCTTTGGGTGGCTGTGGACTGAAGGTGAGTGCATAAATGACTGGATTCATCCATGTAGCAAAGTTCCAGATAAACCCAGTCAACATTGCCATTGCCAGAAAGATTGCAACGATAATGCCAACAACTTTGTGTAAATCGTAATTTAGCCTTTTGGTGGTGGCATTCCACTTAATTTTGAATCCAGTTGCCAATTTGCGCCAACCAGACCAAAGCACAATCCCTGTTAGGCAAAGAATTGTTGCCAGTAACCCAACAATGCCAGCTACGTAAGCACCCCACTCACCACCTAGCAGGTTGATGTGGATATCGTACAAGAAATCGTTATAATCATTGTTCTGCGGACTGCCGAGAATTGCTCCGGTATAGGGATGAATGCGGGCAGTCGTCCACTTGTCTCCTGCTGCCCACCACCACGCCGTGACAGGTTTCGCGAGTTCTTTGGGTATTGTCAGGCTTTCGAGAGTCAGTTGGGGAAACATAGCTTGCGCTTTAGTCACGAGAGTGGCGATCGCCAGACGTTCTTGATCTGGGGCGATCGCCACTTGCCCTGCAAATAAGGAAGTTTGCCACTCATCCAAAATCAACAAACTGCCAGTCATGCCGATCGTCGCTGCTAGAATACCAATTGCTAGCCCAATGTAACGGTGGGCGACAAATACAACATCTCGAATTCGTTTTGTTTTCATTATCAAATTCTCCGTTTCTCCCTTCATCAAAACTCCACCGAAACCCGACCCCGAACTGTGAACGGCGCACCAGGATAGACATTAGCCCTGCCAGAAGCACTTACAAAGTAATCCACATTAAACAAGTTTTCAAAATTCAACTGCACCTGCCAGTTATCCCGTCGATAGTAAAGCAAAGCGTCTGTTCGACCATAGGATGGCACTTCAAAGGTATTCTCTGAATCTCCTTGCCTGTCTCCAACAACAAAAACTCCAGCCCCTAAACCCAGCCCTTGTAGCCCGCCTTGTTGGATTTCATACACAGCCCACAGACTACCACTATGCCGTGGAATGCCCTCGAATTCATTCCCTTCAAGCCCCGTAGTATCTTCGGTAATTTTGGCATCGGTGTGAGCATAGCTAGCGATTACATTCAACCCTGGTAGAAGTTCGCCACTTAGATCGAATTCAATGCCTCGAACTCTTGATTCCCCAGTTTGGATGCTGAAGTCAGGATCGACTGGATCGGTAATCAAGGCGTTTTGCCGAGTAATTTCATATGCTGCTAGAGTTGCCCTGAATTTACCATCAAGAGATTCTGCTTTCACTCCTACTTCAAATTGGTCGCCAGTGACTGGCACAAATGGATTTCCTTCTCTATCTGTGCCAAACTCTGGCACGAACGAGCTACTCCAACTGCCGTAGAGAGAAACAGACTCGATCGGTTGATAGACAAGACCTACACGGGGGCTAAAGGCACTATCTTCAAACGTTTCTGAGGTATCTGCCAAATTATCCTCAGTTTTATTGGAAAACCCGTCAAAGCGTCCTCCTAGTAGAATTTTGACTCGATCGCCGATGGAAAGTAAGTCTTGAGCATAAACCCCAATAGTGTCGCTGGTAATTAACTCGTCAGTATCCGGCTCAAAGCGATCGAAGTAATCGTCAAAATCAGATGAACTCAAGTATTCTGGCTCAAATAGATCGAGCGAGGGGACATCAGGTGGAAATTTCAGCGAGAGGTCTTCAATATTGCGCTGAAGTTCTAAACCAAGAAGTAGGTCGTGTTGAATAATGCCAGTTTGAAATTTACCCAGCACATCTGTTTGTAAGGTATAAGTTTGGGTATATTCCTTATTGTCTCTAGCACTACGAATTACTGTACGATTATCCTCTGCCAGCTCCAGTGCACCAATTCCACGCTGTTCGAGATCGAAGAAAAATGCTCTGAACCGATTACGCAGCGACCAATTCTCGCTAAATTTGTGGTCGAGCAAATAACCAACGTTAACAGCCGTGTACTCAACATTATTATCTGGCTCTCCTAAAAACCGAGAGTCAGGAACTGCTCCTAAAGGATTAGGAAAAATAGTACCAACGGTAGGTAATCCTTCTACATCTGGAATAGATCGATCTTCATAACTGCCTTCTAACGTTAGCTTAGTTCTTTCTCCTAATTGAAAACTCAGGACTGGAAAAATGGCAAATTCTTGGCTATCAACAAAATCAATAAAAGAACCAGCATCTTCGTAAGCAATGTTCAAGCGATACAAAATTGTTTTGTTATCGTTGAGTGGTCCTGTTAGATCGAGATTGCCTTGGTAATAGTTAAAGTTGCCAATTGTAGCTTCAATTTCATAGTTTGGATTACTCTGTGGTTGTTTCGTAGTCAGGTTAATTGTGCCACCTGGCTCTCCACTACCGTAAAGCACCGATGAAGGTCCTTTGAGAACTTCAATTTGTTCCACATTGCCAAGATTCACATCGTAGTTAGCAAAATTAAGTCTTCTAATGCCGTCACTCAGAATGCTTCTACCGCTATAAAATCCACGAATATTATGGAGTCCATATTGTGAGGTTGAGACTCCACTAACGTTACGCAGAGCATCATCTAAATCATTTGCGCCTTGATCTTCTAGTACCTGCTGGGGTATCACCTGAATCGACTGGGGAATATCTTGCAAAGGCGTATCGGTGCGCGTCCCCACGCTGGCATTGGGTACGGCATAGCCTTCTTGCTCCCCTGTCACCACAATCTCAAGTTCTGGTGCTTCGGTTTGAGCAGTTGCTTGGGAAGATACATTCAACACCAAACCTTGCTTACTAGGGACTACTTCGGCATTGGGTGCTTGTTTGCTTCCTGTGATGGTTACTCGAATGCTACTAGCATTCAAAGGTTTGACTGTTACTTGTGCAATCTCTGCGGTGGGATTAGTTGCGGTGAATTCTTGTCGATCTGGTAAAGTTAAGACTGCATTTGGTAAATCGATAACTAAATTCTTTTCAACTGACGAAATTGATGGCTGCAATTTTTGTTCCAAAGGAGTGACGAGAATGACTTGCAACCCTTCAGTAGTGGGATTGAGCCTTACCCCCGTAACTTGAGTTATCGTACTATTTTCTCCCTCTTGAGCCAAAAGCTCTTTAGCACTAAAAGAAACAGGTGGTAATTCTTCAATCGTTTTTACTTGAGCAAAAACAGGTTCGCTCCATAACGGCATCACAGCAGCTAAACCAATCCAAACAGCGATCGCTTTCCATCCCACCTTCACACTCCTCATCAACACATTAAATAAGCTCACTTTTTTAGCCAGATACCCTACTTACTAATGTTCCACTTACCAACTAATTGAGTAAGTCAAACTAACTCGCCTACCCCTTTCTAAGGCTATATCTTCATCAGGAGCTGTCAGAGATTGAGTTGGGAACGCAGAATACTCTTCATTTAATAAATTCTCCACACTTAAAGACAGCGTTCCCTCACCTAAACTTAAAGTGCTAATCAAATCGAGAGTCGCATAATCATCTACAGAGCCTTGGTCTAACCCCGATTCAAAACCGCGATCGCGATCGCCAGAATAGAGAATTTGTAACCGATTGCGCCAGTTTGGTGTTGTCTGATGTTCCACGTATGCAGTTAGCTTCCAAGGATTTACACTAATCGAATCAGCAGCAATAAATTCGCCATTTTCATCTTCAAATTCTCCCTCAGTCCAATTTCCACCAACACCAAATTTCCATGTCTCTGCTAGTTGCCAATCTACTGCTGCTTCTATACCGTAGCGGCGTTCTGGAGCGCGGATCGTTTCAAATACATCTTCGGCAACTTCTTGAAAAAACGAACCTAATTCGGAAGAAGAATAAAATGCTGCTAGATAAGCTTGTAGATTCTGCCATTGTCCGCGTATACCAATTTCGTAGCTATCAACGATTTGGGGTTGGATGTCTTCCAAAGAGCGATCGACCGAGCTACCATCAGGTAAATTGTTCAGCACAAAAAAACCAGGATTAGAAAAACCTTGGGCAAAGTTAGCAAAAAGACTAATATTATCAGTCGCTTTGAAAGTTGCACCAATGTTAAAAACTGTCGCATCAAAGCTAGGATCGCCACCCCGAATACTATCACCTTCAAAGGTTGTATAATCATCAACGCTCAATTGAGCAAATTCTTGACGAATTCCACCCAGAACCGAAAAATTGTCCGTCACATCCCAGATTATTTGAGCAAACAAACCAAGTTGGCTGAGACTAAAAGAAGCTTCGGCAAATTCGTCGCTGACTTGAATAATATCTCCGCCACTTGCATCATATGCTTCAGTATCTAAAGTGAAGATTGAAGAACGATTATCTTCATGCTTATAATCTGCTCCTACCAACAATTTTGCATTTTGAAATAAGGATGTTTCTACTTGCAAATTACTGTTGAAAACTTCTCCTTCAGTCATGAACCTGTATACGCCGTCAAAAATCTCATCTCCGGTTCCTCGATAGTCAAACGCAATCGTATCTTCTCTAATCTTTAGATAAGAAAACTGAGCTTGTAATCTGTTGTTCCCTAAAAAAGCCCTGTTGTCGTAAGCTACGCTAGCAATAGTATTTTGATTGCCAGGATCTCTAGAATCAACGTAATCTTGATTGACTCTCAATGCCCGAATTTTTTGTCTATCTGGAATCTCTCTAGTAATTGGATCGGTAATGTAATTAATTTCTCGGCGATCGCTGGCATGATTAACAGAGAATTGCAAACGTTGTTCTTCTCCTAAAGCGATTCCCAACTTACCTAAAAGATTCAGACGTTCTGAACCTGCAAAAGTAGAATTTTCTTGACGAATAATATCGCCTTGTGGGTCGTAAAATTGATTGTTAAATTGGGTTGCCAAATTCAAGTTGTAGTCGAAAATACCTTCTGTGCCAGCAATGCCATAACCCAACTCGTAAGCAAAGCTATCTCCTTCTAAATTTCCTAAAGCAGCAGAAACACCTAATCTAGCTGTCGATTCAAATCCTTCGATTGGTTGGCGGGTAATAATATTCACGACTCCGCCACTACCACCAGCACCATAAATTCCTGTCGCACCATTGACCACTTCGATTCGTTCGACAGTGTTAGGATCGATGCTGGTCAATCCTGTGATGTTAGAAACATTAGAACCTAGAGGCACTCCATCCACTAAAATCTGCGGAGTTCGACCTCTTAAATTAGCATTAAATCGATCTGTATAATCAGGTGCGCCGTACCCTGGAACGCTATAGTTAAGAATATCCTGTAAACTGTTATTTCCTGTAGCTTGTGCTTCAATCTCTTCTCGGTCAATTACTGTTACTGTACGTGGTAGATCTTCAACTCGTTCCTCCGTGCGGGTAGCAGTCACGACAACTTCCATTTCTGATGCTTCGGTTTGAGCAGTTGCTTGGGAAGATACATTCAACACCAAACCTTGCTTACTAGGGACTACTTCGGCATTGGGTGCTTGTTTGCTTCCTGTGATGGTTACTCGAATGCTACTAGCATTCAAAGGTTTGACTGTTACTTGTGCAATCTCTGCGGTGGGATTAGTTGCGGTGAATTCTTGTCGATCTGGTAAAGTTAAGACTGCATTTGGTAAATCGATAACTAAATTCTTTTCAACTGACGAAATTGATGGCTGCAATTTTTGTTCCAAAGGAGTGACGAGAATGACTTGCAACCCTTCAGTAGTGGGATTGAGCCTTACCCCCGTAACTTGAGTTATCGTACTATTTTCTCCCTCTTGAGCCAAAAGCTCTTTAGCACTAAAAGAAACAGGTGGTAATTCTTCAATCGTTTTTACTCGAATTATTTTAACTTGAGCAAAAACAGGTTCGCTCCATAACGGCATCACAGCAGCTAAACTAACCCAAAAAGCGATCGCTTTCCATCCCACCTTCACACTCCTCATTGACACACTCCAACCAGGGCTTATAGAGAAATCTTGGCAATTATTTCAAGTGGAGATAGTCTACGTGAATTCCGAAGGTTAGTCTATCCCTGGAGGAGCAATTTCGATCCCTACAGGAGGAGTTTTGCAGCAGTTAGGCGATCGCTACAAAATAATCTGCTTTCCCAGACGGCACTCTGTAGGCGTAATCCCAAACTTGTCTTGAAAGGCTCTGGCAAAATGCCCCAGATGAGAGTAACCGACTTCGTTGGCGATCGCTGCCACGCTTAATTTCCCTTCTTGTAACAATAATCGTGCTTGTTCTAAGCGATACATACGCAAGTAAGCAAAGGGAGTTGTGCCGAAACAGGCGCGAAAACCTCGCTTCAACTTCATATGCTCTAATCCTACCTGCTGGGCTAGATCGACAACAGATGGAGGGTTAGCGCAGTTTTGTCGTAAGATCTCTCTAGCTTGATAAATCCGCTCTACAGTGTTGCCGTTGAGCGGACGCTCTCGAACTGCTGCTCGTTCGAGTCGTAGCGGTTCGATCCCAAGCGCCAATAGCTCCAGCGCTTTCCCTTGCAGATATATCTGCTTTGTCAGTCCTTGATAAGGGCAAGCTTGGATCTGCCGCACAATGGCGTGCATGGCAGGAGCGAGCGGGCGATCGCGCCAACACTGTTGCCAATCGTTCGATGTTATTAGCATTTGTAGTTCTGGTGGTAGCTCGCCGGAACTATTGCTGTACATTCGCTTGAGCAAATCTGGCTCAAAGCCAATAGAGAGAAATATTCCTTCCCGATCGGCAGGAGATTTCCAGACTTCCTTGGGTGCAATGCCACTGCCGAACAAGGTGTAATGGCTATTCTGACGACGGGTGGGAATCCACAGAGTAATTTCTACTTCATGCTGCCGTTCTTCACAGGCAATAGTACAGACGTTGGGGTTTGTCCAAGTACTGATTCCCAGCCAGATCCCCTCACACAAATCGATCTCCCAGAAGTGTCCGTCGCCCAACAATTGGGGAGCTTTGCCCTTCACTTCGTAAAAATCGGCAGCAAGTTCTGTCTCAACAAAATCAGTGGTTTCGTACAGTTCCCAGATATCCGATTGGCTGAGAGTAATAGTCATAGAATTTTCGATCTATGGCAGAAGGCAGAAGGAAAAAGCCTTGCAGACAAAGGTGACACGCTACTTTGGTGTCCTTATCTTTGGGCATTTGGCTGTATCATTAAGAACAATACAGTAATTGCTAATCAATATCAACTAGCTGAGATTATATATTCGGAGCTAGCGGGCAGATTTGTAGACCGACAGGAGTTTCAATAATTGCTACATGCACTCCGAAAACTTCCTCAAGATTTGCCGGAGTTAACACTTGAGTTGGAGTACCAATGGACTGAAGCTTGCCTTGTTTGAGTAAAGCAATGCGCGAGCTGTAACGAGCGGCTAAATTGATATCGTGTAACACGACTGTGAACCGTCAAGAATCACCGTGGCTTCAGCCCGGTGAGTATATCAATGAGAATAGATAGAGAAAGAGTTCCAGCCTTTAAAACGCCAGAACTCTTTCTGTATAAAGGATTTGATTGAATCGGAGCGGCGGGATTCGAACCCACGACCTCCACTACCCCAAAGTGGCGCGCTACCAAGCTGCGCTACGCCCCGTTTCACAGCTTAGATATCATAGCATAAGAAACTGCGATCGCGCTATTTAGAAAACAAACAGCATTTGAGCCGCTCGGATGAGATCGGGAACTGCATCCGCCGCCCAACTCACCTCAACTCGCCTACCTGTATTTAGAATCAGTCGCAAGCTATAAGCGTGGGGATAGCCTTCTACTTCCATCCAGATAAAATTACTTTCGGCTTCACAGGCGATCGCTTCCTCATCCATCAGTTCCTGCTCCATTTGGCTCATAGTATTTGATAGTTGCATAGACAATCGGCAAAAATCTTGTAATTCTGCCTGCGTCAGTTCGATCGCCCAGTCCTCAGCACCTACTAAACCTTTAAATTCCTTTGCCTCTGGATCGAATCCAATCCGCCAACCTGCGCCACTCTTAACTATGCGCATAAAGTTTTACATCGTCATATCACCACCAGCGTAGTTGTAAATAGCCGCGTTCTGGTTGACTAGTTTCTTCTTCCGTGAGCCATTCTACGGGTTTGTAAGTGCCAAATACCCGATCCCACCAATCTACAGCTAAACCAAAATTGTGATGCCACATACCGTATTTGTGATGGACATAATGCACGGGCATTTTCATCCAAAAGCACTTGGTTGGATTTTCGTGCTGTAACTGGTGGGCATAAGCAGAAAAAGCAGCATAAGCTAAACTGCCCAGAAACCAACCCATCCCAGCTTCAAGGGAGACAAAGAACATGGCAAACATGGCGATGCAGCTACCCTGAACGTAATCCCGAAATTCCCATACTACACCTTGTCCTTCATTCCGACGGTGGTGATCGCGATGTCTTTCACCAATGCGAGGCGAAACGTGCATCAAACGATGCAACCAGTATTCGACTAGACTCGCTAGGATAAATGCCAAGACAAAGCAAACTCCTCCGATTGCTAGCTTTGTTAAATCGAGCATCACTCCTCCTGAATTGGTCATTGGTCATTCGTCATTTGTCATTCATGGTGGCAGCTAGTAGCTTGACTCCTTTCTAGTCACCAGCCACGAGTCACTAGTCACTAATAACTGATAACTTTTTACGTCATCTTACCCATAGATCTAAACCACCAGAGACGTTGATATTAAATGTAAAACTAATTTTGAGGGAATTGTAGGCAAACCCAGAGGGTAAAGGTGCGAAGGGTGCGGCGCGTCTAATGGCACTAAGGGCGGCGGTATCTGTAGTGTTGGAGCCAGAAGGACGGACGATCCGTAGGTTGGTGACTTGACCCGATCGCGTGACTGTGAAAAACACGACAGTTGAACGAGAATTCTGCGTCATCCCTGGTATCCACTGCTGCCTGACTTGTCGCTGAAGTTGCTGCAAGTAAGAACCCATATCGACATCCTGACGAGCATCAATTCCTGGCGCAGCGCGATTAGAACGGTTGGGATTAGCTGCTAGATCGCGGCTGGAAAGCGTCAGCGGACCACCTAACTTGCTCGCTGCTGAAGATCGCGGCTGAGTTCTGGCTGTAGTTCTAGCAGGCGATCGCTCGGTTGCGGTACTAGGACGATTTGCTGGTTTTTGCTCTAGGTTGGGAGTCTTCGGAACTGGTTTGGAGCGATTGGGAGCAGTGACAATCGGAGGTTGGGCTTGAGGAGGCTGGATTTGGGGTTTTGGTGGCTCTGGACTCTCCCTGCGGTTGCTAGATGGCTGCTGGCGGCGGGGTTGAGCGGGTGACGGAGTAGTACGGGAACTAGTTCTAGGCGCAGTTGGGTTATTCGGTCGAGTTGCTAGAGGTCGTCTGCGATTGGCTTTACCACCAGCGACGGAATCGTTTGCTGCCCGACGTTTGGTTTCTGGGGGCGGTTTTTTTGGTTGGGGAGGAACTTCAACAAATTCAAGTGGAATTGGTTCGGCGCGAGATTGCTGTTTTGGTTTTGGTAGAATGCGAATCCAATAATCGAAGCTGAGGAAAAAAATAACGTGTACGAGAAGTGAGATAACGATACCGAACCAAAGAGCATCAGTATTGTTTCTCCTTCTGCCGTCACGCCAGATTTCTTGTTCCGATTGCTGGAATTCTTTTTGCAACACCATGCCGCGATCGCCTCATAACAGCCGTGCCGACAGTTCGTATACCAGTGTATGTCGATCGGGGCAAAAATGGGCAAGGGGCGGTCGCACTTCTGAATAGTTGCCTTGCTTGCCTTACTTCCTTTCTGGATGAGAAGCAGTTTCTTCTGAAGGTTGTCCCATCTGATTGATCCTAGCAATCATCTGATACAAACGCCCCAAGTCTCTTTGATTAAAATAAAGCACGATCCGGGGCAAGTCTATAGTTTCATCCTGAGTTTCTTGAGGTAAAGCCGCGCTTTTTTCAATCTTGCCTTTCACCAAAATATCGCTGAAATTGTCATTCAATTCTTCAACTTCAGCATCAGATAATTCTGCATCAAGCCGAATTACCAATAAATCGCGTACGTAGCGGCTAGAGTGATAAACCCGATAAAATTGCGTGATCGCGTTACAAGCAACATCTAAGTTATCTGTAATCGTATAAAGACTGGGATCTTCAGGACTAACCAAACCTTTTTGAATCAAATGCTCTTGAATATATTCGCTCCAAGCTTCCCAATAGTCTCCCCCTGGGTGGTCGATGAGTACCATCGGCACGGGACCGAACTTTCCAGTTTGACTCAAAGTCATGCATTCAAATGCTTCGTCCTGCGTGCCAAACCCGCCAGGAAACAGCGCCACTGCATCGCTTTCCCTGAGTAAAAACAGCTTGCGGGTAAAGAAATATTTGAAGTGGATTAATTTCGCGTCACCAACAATGTAAGGATTTGCTTCTTGCTCGAATGGTAGTTGAATATTCAACCCAAAAGAATTTTCCCTTCCCGCACCCTCATTTCCCGCCTGCATGATTCCGCCACCACCACCAGTCATCACCATAAACCCTAACTGAGTGACACAACGGGCGAAGTCTACTGCCATTTTATACGCCGGGCTATCTACTGGAGTACGTGCCGAACCAAAAATTGTTACCTTCCGAACGTGACGATAGGTATGAAATAATTCTAACCCTCGCTCCATATCAGCCAGAGAAGCCGCTAAGATTTTCCAGTCGAGACGGTCGATCTCGCTGTGTGCTAACCGAATAATAGTGGCGATCGCCTGCTGGATCAATTGCCGATGTTGCAAATCTGGCAAATGCTCTAACAGGGTAGCTAAGTCCGATTTAAGCGTGTCTATGGTGTCTAATGAACGGGATGAAGTCATGAGTGCTGCTGCACGGGTCGGCACTCTATTTTAGCGAGATTTGGGACATCTGTTGAGAGGAAATTACAGAGACGCAAAATTTCACGTCTTACAATCAGCAGAATTGCTCCCCTGATGAATGTATAGACCAAAAAGCGCCATATAGCCAAAACCTCAGGCGCTTGCAAGTCTTTTTCGTGCTAACCCAGCTCTACAAATACTTTTCTAAAGTATTCGACAGTGTTGTTTTTGGTACTGCACCTACTACCATGTCAACTTTTTGACCCCCTTTGAAAATCATCAGAGTGGGGATACTGCGGATACCGTACTGACTGGCAATATTGGGGTTTTCGTCGGTGTTGAGCTTCACTACCTTGACTTGCCCGTCGTACTGCTGTGCAATTTCATCGACAACAGGGGCGACCATGCGGCAAGGACCGCACCAAGGAGCCCAAAAATCCACTAACACTGGGATTTCACTATCTAGTACTTCTTGCTTAAAAGAAGAATCTGTAACTTGCGCGGCTGCTGACATGCCTGAAAATCCTTGGCTATATTGTTGCTTACTTTGCTGAAAATTTTATCACAGTAAAACCAAGCATTTTTACCTCCTGAGTATCTGTAATTAGATAGATCCTCTGTGGCGATCGCTGTGCGATTGTAGTTGATGTGAAAAGTAAGGATTACTCTACGTGAATTCCCAGACATAAGGAACCGCCCGAACAGTAGTCCGGGCGGAGTGTGGTGTGAGGAGTGAACGGAAACATGCGTCTCCGCTTCCTCTATTGTAGGCGACTGTTTTATTTTTTCCAGTACTCTTTGCAAGATTATGGAAATTTTTAAGTCGGCTGTTTTTGTTTGAGTAAACTTACTTATGCGTGAAGTCAGAAGTCTCCAAGTCAATACTCAAAACGATTGTCACCTACTTACCCATACCGAGTTGCTGCGCCTTTTGATAGACTTTGCCTTCTGTGAGCAATGAAGGAGCTATTACGACTTCGACTTGTTGCATCTCGCGAATGTCTTTTGCCCCCAAAGTTCCCATGCTCGTTTTTAAAGCGCCCAAGAAATTGTGCGTCCCGTCATCGAGTTGAGCGGGTCCGCGTAAAATTTGTTCGCAAGTGCCAGTTGTCCCGACACGAATTCGAGTTCCACGGGGTAGCACGGGGCTAGGGGTTGCCATGCCCCAGTGAAAGCCTTTACCTGGTGCTTCAGCGGCTCTAGCAAAGGGAGAACCGATCATCACGCCATCTGCACCGCAGGCGATACACTTACAGATATCTCCACCTGTAATCAAGCCACCATCGGCAATTACTGGTACGTAATTTCCGGTTTCCTGATAGTAATCTTCTCGCGCTGCGGCACAATCTGCGATCGCCGTGGCTTGAGGTACACCCACACCTAAAACACCGCGAGAAGTACAAGCCGCCCCAGGACCAATCCCAACTAAAACTGCTGCTGCTCCTGCCTTCATTAAACTTAAAGTCACTTCGTAAGTGACGCAGTTGCCCAACACGACGGGCATAGGCATTTCTTGACAAAATTTCGCCAAGTCAAGGTTGGTAAACTCAGATGGGGCTATGTGAGCTGTGGAAACAACAGTAGCTTGAATAAAAAATAAATCTGCTCCAGCCTTTGCAACAACGCTACCGTATTTACTCGCACCAGCAGGAGTCGCGCTAACAGCAGCAATACCACCTTGCTGTTTAATTTCCCTAATTCGTTGCTCGATTAATTCGGGTTTGACTGGTTCGGCATACAATTCTTGCATCAGCGGCACGAATTCATGAGTTCCTACTGAAGCAATCCGTTGTAAAATTGGCTCTGGGTCGGCGTAGCGAGTTTGAATACCTTCTAAGTTGAGTACGCCCAAAGCTCCTAACTGGGAAAGCAGTACAGCCATCTGTACATCGACAACTCCATCCATCGCACTGGCAATAATGGGAATTTCTCGCTCGATCGCGCCAATCTGCCAGCTGGTATCCGCTAAACTGGGGTCTATAGTGCGTTGCCCCGGAGCCAGTGCAATTTCATCAATGCCGTATGCGCGGCGTGCGGTTTTGCCACGTCCAATTTGAATATTCACGTTTCTTTACCCGTTCCCAAACTATTTCGCTAGAGTACCAAATTCGCGAGGGGTTTGGTTAGAGGTTGGGGAATTTTGTTAGTGAGGAGTGCGTGGCTAGTGGCTAGTGACTAGTGGATAGTGGCTGGTGGCTAGTAATTGCGACTTGCGACTTGATGAATGCTCCCTCAGCAACCAGGTACTCTCTCCCTGCTCAGTAAAAGAGGGATAGTACTACAAATAGGTAGGGAAATTCAGGCTTTAGTACGATTGAGACTGACTGAGAGCGTACTACAATGGAATTAAAGTCAAAATGTATTGTTTGCTCAAATGTATTCAACACTAAGCTAAAGCGAAAAAATTCGCGATCGCACGCACAGAACCCGGTCAAAAAAGCTATAGCTTTCAGCTTTTGCTTGAATTTAACGTAGATTTGATATCTAAAAGCCTTTTATTTTAATTTCTGCGATCTAAAAGTTTTAAATCAAAGACAGAATAATTACTTGAGATAAATTCTGTCCTCTAATCCCTGCTCCCTGCTCCCTTTTAATAAAATTGAAACACCAAGCTTTGATTCAATCAGAAACGTTAGAACTATTAGAATGGTCGCGCTTGTGTCAGCACTTGGCAACTTTTACGGCGACTAAACTAGGAGCGATCGCCGCTCGGAATTTGGTCGTTCCCGACACGCAGGCAAAAAGTCAGGAATTGTTAAACCAAACCAAAGAAGTCTACGAGTTAGATAGTCGTCTGAGTGCTGGGTTGTCGTTTGCCGGAATTCAAGATATTGGCGAATCTTTAGAAAGAGCAGAATTACAAGGTATATTAACCGCAGAGCAGTTACTCGCGATCGCCACA
The DNA here is from genome assembly GCF_003015105.1 of Chroococcidiopsis sp. CCALA 051. NCBI lineage: Bacteria > Bacillati > Cyanobacteriota > Cyanophyceae > Chroococcidiopsidales > Chroococcidiopsidaceae > Chroococcidiopsis > Chroococcidiopsis sp. CCALA 051. The sequence goes on from NZ_PYCI01000038.1 coordinate 27,664, forward strand.
ACTCTCACCGGAACGAGACAGTTACGACGCAGCATCGACCAGCAGCAAGATTTACCAGTTTTACAGGAATTAGTCTCTACTGTCAAAACCGATCCTGAGTTAGAACAGGATATTTTGTACTGTATTGACGAACAGGGTAAGGTAGCAGACCGCGCTAGCCCTAAATTAGCAGAGATTCGCGATCGCGTGCGGCAATTGCGCCAACGAATTACCCAAACCCTACAAGGAATCTTGCAGCGCCAAGCCAACGCCGTACAGGAACAACTTATCACCCAAAGAGGCGATCGCTTCGTTATTCCCGTCAAAGCACCGCAAAAAGACGCAATTCCCGGTATCGTCCACGATGCATCCATGAGCGGAGCAACTTTGTATGTAGAGCCTAACGCGATCGTGGCTTTAGGCAATCAACTGCGACAATACATTGCCAGAGAGCAAGCAGAAGAAGAGGCGATTCGCAGACGGCTGACTGAGCAAGTTGCAGCCGTCAAGCCAGATTTAGAAAATTTGCTAGCGGTTGTAACGATAATAGACCTTGCCAGCGCTCGCGCTCGTTATAGCTACTGGTTGCAAGCCAATCCACCCCGCTTTTGCGATCGCTCCCAAGGGGAAAATACAACATTACGTCAATTGCGCCATCCCCTGCTCGTATGGCAAAACCAGCACGAACAAGGGCAGCCAGTCATTCCTGTAGATATTATCGTTCAGCCCCACATTCGCGTCATTACGATCACCGGACCCAACACTGGAGGGAAAACGGTAACGCTGAAAACTCTTGGTTTAGCAGCTTTGATGGCAAAAGTCGGGTTATTTATTCCTGCCAAAGAACCTGTAGAAATTCCTTGGTTTGACATGGTATTGGCAGATATCGGCGACGAACAGTCATTACAGCAGAGTTTGTCTACTTTTTCCGGTCATATTCGGCGAATTAGCCGGATATTAGAGGCGATTGGTGAAGTAGGGAGCAGGGACGAGCTGGGAGCAGGGAGTAGGGGAGAAGGGGACAAGGGAGAGGGGGGAGACAAGGGAGACAAGGAAGACAAGGAAGATAAGGAAGACAAGGAAGACAAGGGAGAGGGGGGAGACAAGGAAGACAAGGGAGACAAGGAAGACAAGGGAGAAATTCTAGCCACTAGTCACCAGCCACCAGCCACTAGCTACTCACTTGTTCTACTCGACGAAGTCGGTGCGGGAACCGATCCAGTCGAGGGTAGTGCTTTGGCGATCGCCCTTTTGCGTCACCTTGCCGACAATGCCGAGCTGAGTATGGCGACAACTCACTTTGGCGAATTGAAAGCGTTGAAATATCAAGACGAGCGGTTTGAAAATGCCTCGGTGGAATTTAATGAGGAAACTTTATCGCCTACTTATCGCTTGTTGTGGGGGATTCCAGGTCGCTCTAATGCTTTAGCGATCGCTGCTCGTTTGGGATTAAAACCAGAGGTGATCGAGCAAGCAAAACATCAGGTAGGAGAAGCAACGGAAGACGTGAACCAGGTCATTGCCGGACTTGAAGCCCAACGGCGACAACAAGAAACGAAAGCCGCCCAAGCCCAACAGTTATTACAACAAACAGAGCGATTGTATCGTCAACTCTCGGAACGGACTGCTCAGCTAGACGCGCGAGAACGAGAATTACGTGCCTCTCAAGAACAAGCAATTCAACAGGCGATCGCCCAAGCTAAAGCGGAAATTGCTCAGGTGATTCGCAAGTTGCAGCAAGGAACTCCTACAGCTCAAGCCGCACAGCAAGCAACGGTGGCGATCGATCGGTTTGCCCAACAGCATACTCCTCCTGCATCCAAGCCCAAAGCCGAATTTCGCCCCCAAGCAGGCGATCGCATTCGCATTCCCCGTTTAGGGCAAACCGCAGAAGTTTTGAACGAACCCAACGATGACGGCGAATTAATCGTCCGCTTCGGACTGATGAAAATGACCGTCAAGTTAGAAGACATTGAATCGCTGGATGGGAAAAAAGCAACACCTCAAGAGAGGAGACAAGGGAGACAAGGAGGACAAGGGGGACAAGGAAGCAGAGGAGCAGAGGGGCAGGGGAGCAGAGGAGCAACAACCAACAACCAACAACCAACAACCAACAACCAACAACCAACAATCAGAACATCCCAAAACACGATCGATCTACGAGGTAGTCGGGTGGCTGATGCGGAGATCGTGCTAGATAAGGCGATCTCCGAAGCGTCTGGAACAATATGGATTATCCACGGTCACGGTACGGGGAAACTCAGACAAGGAGTTCACAATTTTTTGCAACAGCATCCTATGGTAAGTCGCTTCGAGGCTGCGGCTCCTGAAGATGGTGGCTCTGGGGTGACAGTAGCTTTTTTGCGGTAGCGTCAACGTGTAGGATGTGGTAAAAATTGACTGAGCAAAATTTCAGAACCTGAGCTGCTTGAGCGGCAAATTCGTTGCTAGCTGGAGAAAACAAGCCAAAACCAAAGAAACACGGTTTCAAATTGGGTAACAGCTCAGTGTATCTTAGTCGTACCACCTATGCTGAAGACTATGCACTCTAGCGCCCAATCTCCCAATCAAAGTACTAAGTGGAACGATCTCACTCGCGCCGAGCCTGCACCCGTGCAGCTCAACAATATCAAAGCTCAACTCGATCTGATATTGTTGGCGCTAGAAGCTTTAGTAGGTATTGGTTCTGAGGCAATGTTATCGGCAGCAGAAGAATTAAATTTGGCAACAAAAATCCCCGATCGAGTGGCGTTATGGCGCTTGAGGCAATCAAATCCTTTACGTAAAGGTGATGGGGGTAGGAAAAAATTAGATATAGAAGAAGCGCGATCGCTAGTTTTAATTATTTGTCATCTAGCCAAACAATATCAGACTCAAATTCGCCGCGCCGTCATGTTATTAGAGCAGGCGATCGCCAATCGAGAAGTTCCTCATAAAATCGGCGTGTTGGGCGACTACATCGATAGTTTCAGCAATCTCTATCAAGAGCGCATGGAAGATGCCGAACATTTATCAACCAATTGGCTAAGTCAATTAGGCTTCAAGCTCTTAGTCGATCTGTTATTTTATAGCGGTGCTGTCGGTCATCGGCACTTATGGCTTACCTTGCTCGATCGTTCGCAATTGTAACTAGGGAGTCGGGAAAGCGACTAGTGGCTGGTGGCTAGTGGCTAGAGAATTTTAGATTTTAGATTGTTTTTTTCTCCCCTGCTCCCTGCCCCTCTGCTCCCTGCTCTCTGCTCCCTGCTCTCTGCTCCCTACTCCCTCATTTTCGCTTATGTCTCTGTCAGAACCAATTATTAAAAAGTATACGCAAGCTTCTTGTACGTTACAGGTTACCGAGCGCACGTCAGGCTCGGATCGGGGTGCTAACTCGATGACTGCGCCAATTCAGTTCGAGGTGCGCTTTCATGACTCCCAACTGCCAGAAGCGGAGCAAATTCGGATTCAGGGCGATCGCCATTCTTTAGTAGAATTGCATGAAGTTGTCAAAAACTACGTGCAGAGAGTTCTCGCTTCGTCGCCAGAACGATTTAATGCTTTGTTGGTAGAAGACGCTGCCAATACGCCCACCCTACCAGCAGAATTAGGTTCACCTAGCCCGCCTGCACCAGCTCAACCGGGAGGAATATACATTCAACCTGGTGAAGGATTATCCCATAATTTATTTTTAGGAGCTTTAGCAACTCCTAGTACGGGGCAATTCATTCCTTTGAGCATGACGCAACTATTCGATCTGGCAAACGCTTTAGATGAATATGCTGCTGACGTTTTAGCTGTCCCAGTCAACTTTAATAGCCCGACTCGTTTTGCTGCTACTCCTTCTACAGCTTGGGCAGGGATAGCAGCTGTATTGCTGGTAGGAGTAGGTTTAACCGCAGGACTCGCACATCTGCTCAACCGCTCTGACGAGCCACAAACAGCTAGTCGTCCACCACAACAGCCTTCTCCCTCGCCCACCCTATCTCCAGAGGCTGTACCGTCTGTGCCACCCACAAGCGAGCTCCCATCGCCGACGACAAGCCCAACTTTAGGAAATTTACCAAATACGCCAACTGTGGGGAGTTCGCCAATTCCCTCACCTCTGTCAGACACTCCCCTGCCTACCGCGCCAACCACGCCACCCTTTACAACCACTGCCCCACCTGCACCGCCTAACGCTGGAGTTAGCCCTCTACCTGGCATTGCTCAAGCACCATCTGGTTCTACTCAAACACCCAAGTCATCGGCTAATCAACCAGCTAATCAGCCTGCCGTGCAACCAGGTAGCATTGCTACCTTACCAGGAATTACTACCAACAATAACCTTCCCAGTCCTCCCAGCCCCGAGCGCTCAGCTCAGACTCCACCAACAATCGACGTTCCTGCCGCACCACCCAGCAATCCAGCTCCGCCGCCATCAGTAGAAGGCTTGACACCCAGAGAAAGGATTAGAGCGGCTTTAGAAGGTAAGCCAGTTGAAGAGTCGCCAGCTAAACCGTCACGACAAGCACCCCAAGCGGCAGCTTTTGCCCCTACGCCGCAAGTTAATGAAGTCAGAGAATACTTCCAACAGCGTTGGCAGCCCCCCTCTGGACTCAGCGAACCGTTAGAATACAGTATTGTCCTAGATGTAGACGGCTCGGTGCAGCGGATCGAACCTTTAGGCAAAGCAGCTAGAAACTACATCGAGAGTTCTGGTTTACCTTTAATCGGCGAACCCTTTGTCTCCGCTAACCCCCAAGGCGAAACACCTAGAGTTAGAGTCATACTCGGCGCTGACGGGAAAGTTCAGTCTTTTCTGGAGCAAAACTAAATCAGTAGTTAGTTATCAGTTATTTAGTGTAGGGACGTTACATGTAACGTCTCTACTGAGATAAAAATAAGGAGACTGGATTGTACAGTCTCCTCAATCAGCGATCGCCTGTTTGGATATATTAATACTTGGCTTTTTTGCGGGTTAACTGTTGCTTGCGACGGCGCTTTTGGGCAGCAGCCACAGCCCCCTCGACGGGATATCCTACAACTGGGGGAATGACTTGATATTGTCTGTCTTGTTCTAGCCGCTTTAACTCAGTGTAATCGACCCAGTGGATGCAATCTACCGGACAAGTATCGATCGCCTCCTGGATCAGTTCCTCCACGTCACCATCTTGACGGACGACACGAGAGCGACCGTAATCTGGTTCGATGTAAAAGGTGTTGTGAGCGACGTGAGCGCAGTGCTTGCAGCCAATACAAGTGATTTCGTCAACGTATACACCCTTTTGCCGGGTAACACCGCCCAATTCTGGCTCTAGTCCAGAACGATTGGCAGCATCACGCAGATTCCCTCCCAACTCGGGTTCTAGGTGCGATCGCCCCGTGTCGGAATGATTCGATGTGCCAAGATCGTCCATCAGCCACTCCAGCGCTGTACTAACAGCCTGATCGAGCCATCTGAGTTTTTCTGTTGTTCGGTAACTTGAAAACCTTGTCTTGCTGTTTCGTTAACTACGGTGTGGTACGCATAACGCTGCGTCACTTGGCGCAAGAAACCTTCTACTGATAAAGGTTGCTGCCAATATTGCATATCGGCGACGAGTTCGTACTCTTTGCCATTCCAACTAAACCCTACATCGTAACCGTTATCTTGCTCGATTGTCACTTCGGCATTCCGCGTTTGTCCCTGATAGCCTCGGACTTGCCGAGATCCAGATTTCCAATCAACTCCTAGATCGGTAAGAGCTGCTTGCAAGGATGTTAAATTGCGGATCTGAGTTTTGATTTGGCTAAAGTGTGACATAGTGTTTCTAGATCGTCGTAAATTAACTAGGGTAAATAACTAAATAAAAAAGCTACCATTCGCTAAACGATGCTTGAGCGATTGAGACATCAGCTTGTGTATTAACTTGATTAAAATATTCTGATGTTGGCTGCTGGCTAATGGTTTGCCCTAGTTCTGCTTCCAGCGCTGCCGTAACTTCCGTACAGGAGGAACCGACGATCCCCGTAACTTTTTCCTGTACGCGACCATCGGGATAGATGACAAATTCTAAGGTTTCCATGCTTCTAGCCAACACAACAGGTTTTAAGGTTATCTGACACTTATATCCAGCATTTGGGCAGGATAGCTTGCTTTGAGCGACGCGATCCCCTATCTTAATATCCCTACTGCTACATAATGTTTCATCCATCGAATTATATAGATGAAAAAGTTAACAAAATTTAGCAATAGAGTGAACTCGCACAGTAATTATTTGTCAGTTTCGCTTAACTTTCAACAGCAGTCAAGCAGAAAATTAGAGAGCAGGGAGCAGGGAGTAGGGGGGACAAGGGAACAAGGGGAAAATGTATATTGTTGTTTGTCTCCCATTCCTTACCCTTATCTCTAGCCTCTAGTTATGAGCAACTCTCCAATTTGGCATCCTTTTACGCAGATGAAAACGACTCCTCCTCCTTTGAAAGTCAAAAGGGGAGAGGGGGTGATGTTGGAATTGGAGGATGGAAGGCAGATTCTTGATTGTATTTCGAGTTGGTGGGTGACGATCCACGGACACAGCCACCCCGTACTAGCTGAGGCTCTTTACCAACAAGCAAAACAACTAGAACAAGTGATTTTTGCTGGGTTTACCCACGAGCCAGCAGAAAAATTAGCCACTGGGCTATTGAAACATCTACCTAAATCTCTGACACGGGTATTTTTCTCCGATAACGGCTCTACAGCGATCGAAGTTGCGCTGAAAATGGCATACCAGTATTGGTTTAACCAAGGGGAAAAACAACGAACTCGATTCATTAGCTTTGAAGGCGGCTATCACGGCGACACTGTAGGAGCAATGTCAGTTGGTAGTAGTTCTCCTTGGTGGCAAACTTTCAAAACTTTGATGTTTGCAACGGATATCGTACCTTTTCCTGCCACATTCGACGAAGATCTAAACGTCGCTACCCACGAAGCACAGGCTTTGGATTGTCTGGCAGAATTATTGCAAAAAAATTCACACAGTTACGCAGGCATATTTATCGAGCCATTAGTACAGGGAGCCGCAGGGATGCGCCTGTGTCGTCCCCAATTTTTGCAGGAACTTGCCAAACTCGCCCGCACACATGGGGTGCTGCTAATCTATGACGAGGTTATGACGGGCTTTGGTAGAACGGGAGAATTATTTGCTTGTTTAAAGTCAAGTACTTGTCCCGATATACTTTGCTTATCTAAAGGTTTATCAGGTGGCTGTTTACCTCTATCTGTGACTGTAGCAACAGAGGAAATTTACCAAGCTTTTTACAGCGATGATATCGATCGCGCCTTCTTCCACAGTCATTCTTTCATGGGAAATCCCTTAGCTTGCGCCACAGGCAACGCCTCGCTGGAATTATTAACTCAAAATCCAGCCGCATTTGCTGGAATGGAAGCCTTACACCGTCGCTACATGGAAACGTGGTTGAGCGGGCATCCAAAAATCGAACGTACCCGCATCTGCGGTACAATAGCAGCCCTGGATCTGAAAGCTGAAAGCGAAAGCTACTTAAACGCCACAGGTTCAAAGCTGCGATCGCGCTTTCTCGAATTAGGCTTCCTCTTACGTCCTCTCGGTAATACCATTTACCTCATGCCACCCTACTGCATCACCCCGACTCAACTCGAATCGATTTACGAAGTGATTCGTCGGGTTGTGGATGAGTGAGTCAAAAGTCAAAAGTCAAAAGTCAAAAGTCAAAAGTCAAAAGTCAAAAGTCAAAAAATTAGCAACAACCAACAACTGCCGATCGTCAACTACCAACTACCAACTACCAATGCCCCAAACCATCACCTTACCAAATTGGAATCAACTTGCCGATCGCTCCTTAGCAGGAGATCTTATCAGCCGTGAGGAAGCGTTAGCCGTACTCAGCGCCCCTAATGAAGTGTTACTCGAACAGCTAGCAGCAGCTTATAAAGTTCGCAAACATTATTGGGGTAATCGCGTTCGACTGCACTTTTTGCTCAATGCCCAAAGTGGACTTTGCCCTGAAGATTGCCATTATTGTTCCCAATCAAAAATCTCCACGGCAGAAATTGAGAAATATCCGTTGATGGCACAGGAGAAAATTTTAGCTGCCGCAGCACGGGCAGCTAGTTTAAAAGCAGGTACATTCTGCATGGTACTGTCTGGGCGATCGCCAAACGAAACAACTTTTGCCAAATTTTTAGCAGCCGTGCGAGAAGTCAAGGCAAATTACGATTTGAAAATTTGTGCTTGTTTAGGGTTGTTGAGTGAGTCACAAACGCAGCGTTTAGCAGCAGCCGGAGTAGATAGAGTCAACCACAATCTCAACACAGCAGAATCGCACCACGAACAAATTTGTACGACTCATACTTTTAGCGATCGCGTGGCGACGGTGGAGAATGTTAAAGCTGCTGGAATTACGACTTGTTCGGGCGGAATAATAGGGATGGGTGAGTCAGATGACGATATTATCGATTTAGCTCTGTCACTGCGACAATTAGAAGTAACAAGCGTACCAATTAACTTTTTGATCCCAATACCAGGTACACCACTCGCAGGATTACAACAACTCAATCCGCAACGCTGTCTACGGATATTATGTTTATTTCGATTCTTGCTACCATCACAAGAAATTCGGATTGCCGGAGGTAGAGAAGTCCATTTGCGATCGCTCCAACCGTTAGGATTATATCCCGCCAACTCCATCTTCATTGGCGACTATCTCACCACCCCAGGACAAGCAGCACAAATGGATTTAGACATGATTCGCGACGCTGGTTTTGTTTTGGAGGAGTGAGGAGCAAGGAGCGACTATTCTTTGTGTTCTTCTTAGCGTCTTAGCGTCTAACGCTACGCTTCGCCTACGACTGATGCGTGACATAAAAATGGATTTACTTAGCACGGAGATATTAACAAATCGCCTCAGATTAAAACCTGTATCGATGGCGTATAAAGAAGAAATCTTTTCAGAATTTACTGAAGATATTACTAAATATATGTGTCCGCGATCGCCCCAACATATTGCTGAAATAGAAGCATTTATTGAGAATGCAATTGTAGATTTAGAAAAGGGTAGCGATCTAATACTAGCGATCTTAAAAAAGGATTCGCAAGAATTCTTAGGCTGTGCAGGTCTTCATGGTATGCTTGGCAAAACCCCAGAATTCGGTATTTGGTTAAAAAAAACAGCCCACGGTCATAAGTATGGATTAGAAGCAATTACAGGTATCAAAAATTGGGCTGAGCAAAATCTAGATTATGAATATTTTCTCTATCCTGTCGATCGCGCCAACATTGCTAGTCGCAAAATCCCAGAAACATTGGGCGGAAAAGTTGTGAGAGAATACGAACACAAAAAGACAAATGGAAATATTTTATATTTATTAGAATATCGCATTGAGAGAGCGTAGCATCTGTAGGAGCGAGTTTACCAAACATTTGATACTTTCTATTATCATTTACCTATTACCCATTACCATCCCCAAACCGATAACCTTTCCCATAAACAGTATGAACTAACACTATTTCTCCCTTCGCTTCAATTTTGCGTCTTAATAACCGAACTAAAGCAGCTAAAACATTACTGCTCGGTTGTTCCTCTTCAGTCCATAAATATTGATGAATTTGGTCGTGAGTTAAAACTTGTCCGACATGACGCATAAAATATTCTAAAAGCTTAGTCTCTTTCTCTGACAACTCAATCGTGCGTCCTTGACGATAAGCTAAGCGATTTTCCACATCTAATTCTAAATCTGCAACTTGTAAACGTTGAGTTGCAGCTAGATTTAAATCTACAGCGCCTCGCCGTAACAAAGCGCGGACTCTTGCAAGTAATTCGCGTAATTCAAAAGGCTTAACAATATAATCATCTGCACCCGCATCTAAACCTTGCACGCGATCGTCTATCGTATCTTTAGCAGTCAGGAAGAGGACAGGTGTATTTTTACCACTGCGGCGTAATTGCTGACAAATATCTAACCCCGATTGGTGGGGGAGCATCCAATCGAGGATCAGTAAGTCATAAGTCTTCTGAGTAGCCAAATTGCTACCTTTGTTCCCATCATATGCCACATCAACCTCGTATCCTTCACGGCTGAGGAGGCGACTAAGAGGATCGGTTAGTTCAACTTCATCGTCAACTAACAAGATTTTCATATCAATCTTGGCTGCACGGATAGATTACGCGATATTTCTATTCTTACACTGGCTGCAATCTGGCAGTGTCTCACTAATATAGAAAATCAGAATTATACAATCGCGATCGTTCTAGTTTCAGGGCATAATAGTTTTTTGTGAGAATCAGGACTTGTCTTCTGTTTCTTCCCCTATTCCCTACTCCCTACTCCCTAGCCATGATTACCGTAGCACTACCCAAAGGCGCACTTTTAAAAGATAGTATCCGTTTGTTGCAATCTGTCGGTTTAGATTTTAGTGCATTTCTCGATTCCAGCAATCGCCAATTACAGATTCAAGACTCGAATAATATTGCCAAAGCTTTATTAGTACGGGCGCAAGATGTACCCGTTTACGTAGAATATGGACAGGCACAATTAGGAATTGTTGGCTATGACGTATTGCGCGAGAAAAAACCGAAAGTTGCCAATCTAGCCGATTTAAAATTCGGTTCTTGTCGGCTCTCTGTGGCTGTCAAAGCTTCTAGTCCTTATCGTTCGGCTTTAGAATTACCAGCTCACGGAAGAGTTGCTTCTAAGTTTGTTAATTGCGCCCGCGAGTATTTTGAAAATTTAGATTTACCAGTAGAAATTATTACTTTATACGGTTCTGTAGAATTGGGACCAATTACGGGTATGTCTGAGGCAATTGTTGACTTAGTTTCTACTGGTAGAACGCTACAAGAAAATGGATTAATCGAGATTGAAACATTGTTTGAAAGTACGGCAAGACTGATCGCTCATCCCTTAAGCTATCGGCTTAACAGCGGGAATTTTTATCAGTATATCGAACAAATTCGCACGGCAATTATGTCACCTGTTTAGTTGAGTAAAATCTACATTTCAATCCTATGCTTTCAAGCAGAGGTTCCCTGCTCGATCGCTCGTGCGCTCTCTGCTAAGACTGCACCAATCTCCCCTGCTCCTCTGCTCCCCTGCTCCCCCGCTCCCAAGTACCTCGGCGCGTTAAACGGCGTTCCAAAGTAGCGATCGCCCAATCTGCTAAAATTGCTAACACCGCCGCCGGAACTGCCCCTGCCAGAATCAACTGATTGTTGACCATTGCAATTCCCCGAAATACAAACACGCCCAAGCCGCCAGCGCCAATTGCTGCTGCGATCGTGGCAACCCCGATCGCAATCACCGTAGCTACCCTTACCCCTGCTAAAATCACCCCTAGCGCCAACGGAACCTCGACTTGCAAGAGTAACTGGCGATCGGTCATGCCCATCCCCTTTCCTGCCTCACGAATTGCCGGATCGACGTTAATAATTCCTGTATAGGTATTGCGAATAATTGGTAGGAGAGAATAGAGGGTTAGAGCAATTATCGCCGTCCGCGCCCCAATTCCGCCAATTAGCGGCACGGAAATTAAAAATCCAAATAGTGCCAAACTAGGAATTGTTTGCAACACGTTAGCAATTCCCAAGATTGGCTGACGCAGGCTGGGTTTACGGGTGATGCAGATCCCTAGCGGAATACCTACCAAAGTCGCAACACCAATTGAAATTCCTACCAAGAGGATATGGGTAGCAGTTTCCTGTAAAATCTCCGGCGCGTACTTCACCAGAAAAAATTCACTCAAGTTCATTTTCCGTTCTTCTCACCAGAATTATAAATCTGAGCAAACGGTGGTAACCCTTTGATAAAAGCACGCGCCTCTGGCTTGGGAGATTTTAAAAACTCTTCTGGCGTACTTAACACCAGCATCCGTCCTGCTTGCATGAGACCAATTCGAGAAGCCAAAATAAAAGCTTCCTGAATATCATGCGTTACGAAAATTACGGTTTTGCCTAACTGCTGTTGCAAGCGGCGAAACTGCTGTTGAATTTCTAGACGAGTGACTGGATCGAGCGCGCCGAAAGGTTCGTCCATCAATAACACGGGCGGATCGGCAGCTAGCGCCCTAGCGACTCCTACACGCTGTCGTTGTCCTCCAGAAAGTTCGCGGGGGTAACGATGAGCGAATTGCTCCGGTTCCAAACCAACTAAGTTTAACAGTTCGTAAACTCGTGCCTTAATTTGTTTGGGTTTCCAACTTTCTAAAGCTGGCACTAAGCCCACATTTCGTTCGATCGTGAAATGCGGAAACAAACCTGTCTCCTGAATCACGTATCCCATCTGACGGCGTAATTTGATTTCATCCCACTTGGTTGTAGGAATGCCTTCAAACAGAATCTCACCGTGAGAAGGGACGAACAGACGATTGATCAACTTCATGGTCGTAGTTTTGCCACTACCACTGCGTCCCAATAAGACCAAAACTTCACCTCGCCCGATGGTGAAATTGAGATTTGATACCAGCGCCCGTCCGTTCTGAATGAACGTGACATCGCGAAATTCGATTGCAATTGGATTATCCTGCGGCATAAACGACTCCCGAAAGGGGTTGCCTCAGGTAACATTATGTGCTGATTTACCCGCGATCGAAGTAATGGTTGAGCTTTTAGTGTATCAACTTACATGCAAACAGGGGTAGAAGCAAGCTATAACTTATCGCTAGACATCCTGGGGATTCAATTTTGCCATTTCCCAAGTCGTGTAAGTGCCAATCGGACTCCAAATTAGATACGGTAGGAGTAAAGCCGCCGCCCAAGGGGAAACGCTGAGGACAGTTAAGGCTAATAATAGACCAGCGATCGCACCCGTACCACCAATAATCGTCCCAATTTTGAGGCTGCGAGTCCTAAACATCACAGGCGTGTAGGAAACGATTAGAATTTCTACCAACAGGTAAAACCCCATCAGCAACCAGCTACCCGTATTTTCCCACACGATATAAGCCGACCAAGCACCGCAAATAAATACGACCGTCCAAATGACGGGAATTAATGCTTCAAACGTCAACCAGTTAGGGCGGCGCAAGCGCTTAAACCATTTGCGATCGCTTGGTGTAAAGAAATTTGAACCAAGTGCCACCAACAGCGTCACAGCCCCGATTACCATCCAAGATTTAATCATGATTAAGTGAGTAGTAAGTACTGAGTGGCTAGTGGCTAGATTCTTTATTGGTCTAGTCACTAGTCACTAGTCACTGATAACTGACAACTGTTCACTGCTCTGTAGGATTGAGGCGAATCATTTCCCAAGTTGTAAACGTGCCGATGGGGCTCCAAATGGTATAAGGTATGAGCAAAGCTGCTGCCCATCCAGAGATTTGCAAGACAGCTAGTAACAACAATACGCTCAAGAGTACGCCTGAGAAACCAACAAACGTACCGATCGCCAAACTACGTAGTTGTAGCGTCACTGGTAAATAAGCAACGGTAATTAATTCTAAAACTAGGTATAAGCCCATTAATAACCAGGTCTTGAGGCTACCTGGTTCTGCTTCCCAAACAATATAAGCTGAAATTGCCCCACACGTAAAAATCACCATCCATATTACTGGAATTAATGGCTCAAAAGTTAACCAATGTGGGCGTTCCAGTTGAACTGCCCATTTCAAATCGCGAGGCTTAAAGAAAAAGCCACCGAAGGCGACAAGAAACGTTATTCCTCCAATCGCTAACCAAGACGGAATCATTCTTGTTTATCCTTTCCTCAGTCTTCTATCGCGATTGTGACAGTTTAGGGCAATATGAGTACTCAGTCATTGGAGAGAAGTCGAAATTCAGGAACTAGGAGTTATAGCAGTTCTCAGTCGATCGCAGTATACATCTTGTAGGGGCGCACAGCTGTGCGCCCCTACAGACCCTAATATCTCATTCAATCAAGAACCACCTAGTTTGTACTCAAATAGGCTTCTAAGGCTTCCGAACCACCGATAAGCCTTCCATCGATAAAGACTTGCGGTACTGTCATTGCTCCCGTCATTGCCCGTAGAGAACGGGTTGTCGCATCTTGCCCTAAAACGATTTCTTCGTATTCAATTCCGCGTCCTTGCAGCATTTCTTTCGCACGGGTGCAGAACGGACAACCAACTTTGGCGAACAAAGAGACGCACTTCGGTTTTGCCGCTTCTGGGTTAATGTAATTGAGCATGGTTTCGGCATCGGATACTTTAAAGGGATCGCCTGGTTCCTCTGGCTCGATAAACATCTTTTCTACTACACCATCTTTCACCAGCATGGAATAGCGCCAAGAACGCTTGCCAAATCCTAACTCCGATTTGTCTACCAACATTCCCATGCCGTCAGTAAACTCGCCGTTGCCATCGGGAAGAAAAGTTACCTTATCTGCACCTTGATCCTTTGCCCATTCGCTCATGACAAAGGCATCATTGACAGAAATACAAACAATCTCGTCAACACCATTCTCTTTAAAGGCTGGTGCTAAATCGTTGTAACCTGGAACGTGAGTTGACGAGCAAGTTGGTGTATATGCCCCCGGCAAAGAGAAAACTACAACTGTCTTGCCGTTAAATATCTCGTCGCTAGACACATCCAACCATCCGTTATTCTGGCGAGTCCGAAATTTAACACTGGGTACTTTTTGTCCTTCGCGGTTAGACAGCACGGTATCTCCTTCACTTCACAAATCTACATACAGATAGAGCGTACTCGTTATGAGTTCACTTGTCAACTCTTTCGCTCGCGTTGCTATACTACTACATGTACATGTGGATACTACAATTTATCCTGAAGCCCGGGAAACTAGCAGACGAAGATAAAAATATGCCAGAAAATGCTTGGAATACATCCCTCTACGAGAGTAAACATGCGTTTGTGTGGCAGTACGGCGAATCACTGCTAGAGTTGCTGTCACCGCTACCAGGAGAAAGAATTTTAGATCTCGGTTGCGGCACGGGACAATTATCAGAAAAAATTGCGATCGCGAAGGATTCGCAATTAAATTATTTTATATATAGATAGGTGGGCATTGCCCACTCTACTATTTAATTCTGGGTAGATGTAACATAATTAATGACTATAGGCGTAAGCTTGTCTATTACATCTGAAATTATTTCACGATCTGTTTCAGTCCAAACTCTCGGTTGACCGAATACACAGGGTTGTAAAATACCCCATAATTGATTTTTGTCGCATAAATGAGCGTGAATTAAAGCTCGGTGTCCGAAATTTTTACGCTCAAAATCTTTATTGACCACTTTTGGATCTGCTGTCTCTACATCTTCCACAAAAATTGATGGTTCGGCACGCAAAGCGGCTGCAAATAAAGGGTCTTCGTTGTTTATTAAATCGGTGGGTTCTGCTTTCCAGTCTGAATCAGTTACATCAGGATATTCAGGACTGCGACACCAACAACTGACAACTTTACCAATATTAGTTTGAGGATGGCGTAAATAGAGAAAACAGCGATCGCATTGTAATAGATCTCCTAATACTGGTAGTAAAGTTGAAAAAATTGCTTCTGGCGGACGATGTTCGGAGAGAATCTTGCTTAAAATAGTCGAATCTTGCATAGAAATCTTAGCCTTTTGATAGGGTCGATCTGCGATCGCTCTGTCTAATCTAAAAGTATATAGAAAATGCGAGGAAAAGATCATGCCTAGCGGTCATGCAAATCATAAAGGCACAAGCGATAAACCTAATACAAATGCAGCGGGTCAAATGGATATCGCCGCTGACAAATCAACCGATGCCGCCGAAGATGTCTTACCAGAAGGAGTGACAACTAATACAACTAGAACCGATGAATTTGTAGATTATCCTCCTGCATATCAGCGTCCAGAAGAATCAGAATCTAGTCAGGATAAATAAGTGAATTTATGGCGATTGCAAACTGTTAATTCGTGCAAGATTAACTCAAATTCTTGCCAACTAACGTTGGGAATAGTCACTACACTACCAGGAGCCAGCTGCATTTGGCTAACAGGTTTGACGACAGAACTTGTGGTAGTCATAGGAAGATTGACAATATATCGAGTCAGGGCGAGTTTAGATAGATCTTCACCTAAGTATAGAGATTTTTGGTGAACTCGCCCCTACACTGTATTTTCGCTCTACACTTTAAACTTCTCGACAATCCGTGTCATCGCTTCTTCCACGTTCTCGCGACTGTTGAATGCAGAGATACGGAAGTAGCCTTCACCAGCCGCACCAAATCCCGAACCAGGCGTTCCCACCACATTGCAAACTTGCAGCAGCTTATCAAAGAAATCCCAACTGGATAAACCGTGCGGGGTTTTTACCCAGACATAAGGTGCATTCACGCCGCCATATACTTCTAAACCCGCAGCCATCAGTTGAGTACGGATGATTTTGGCGTTTTCTAGATAAAAATTGACAAGAGCGTTAATTTGTGAATTCCCTGCTTCCGAATAAACTGCCTCAGCACCACGCTGCACGATGTAAGATACACCATTAAATTTAGTGGACTGACGGCGATTCCACAATTTCCACAATTCTACATCCGCACCATCAGCAGCTTTTGCCTTGAGAGTTTTGGGTACGACAGTTAAAGCGCAGCGCGTACCTGTAAAGCCAGCATTTTTAGAAAAAGAACGAAATTCGATCGCGCAATCTCTAGCCCCCTCAATTTCATAAATAGAATGGGGTAGATCGGGATCTGTGATGTATGCCTCGTAAGCAGCATCGAAGAAAATTATTGAATCGTTGGCTTTGGCGTAGTTTACCCACGCTTGAAGATGATCTCGCGTTGCTGTCGCACCTGTAGGGTTGTTGGGGAAACACAGATAAATCAAATCGACTTTTTGAGTCGGAATTTCGGCAGTAAAGTTGTTTTCTGCCGTCACGGGAAGATAGACTAACCCCCCATACTCGCCTTTTTCATTTGCCTCTCCCGTATGTCCAGCCATGACATTCGTATCGACATACACGGGATATACAGGATCGGTAACGGCAATTCTGTTATCTTTGCCAAAAATATCGAGAATATTGCCCGTATCGCACTTGGAACCATCAGAAATAAAAATTTCTGAAGCGTCAATGTCGCATCCTCGCGCTTGAAAATCGTGGCTAGCAATCTTCTCCCGCAACCAAGCATAACCTTGTTCGGGACCGTAGCCTTTAAAAGTAGCGCGATCGCCCATTTCATCTACAGCTTGAATCATTGCGCTACGACAAGCTTCTGGTAATGGTTCGGTGACATCGCCAATTCCCAACCGGATAATTTTTGCCTCGGGATTCGCCTCAGCAAATGCATTCACTCGCCGCGCAATTTCAGGAAACAGGTAGCCTGCTTTGAGTTTCAGGTAGTTATCGTTAATCTTTGCCACGATCGATCTCCATGTGTGCCGTAAATAATTTTAAGGGCTGGTGAAAAGTCAAAAGTCAAAAGTCAAAAGTTAAAAGTCAAAATTAACTACTCCCTACTCCCTGCTCCCTACTCCCTAACAACTGAGACGACACAAGCGCAGGTTGTTGAGAATTTGCGCGCCTTGTTTTTGGTAAAATTCGATGCCGCGATCGTTGTTGACGTTCACTGTCCATTCTATGCGTCTGCAATCGTTCTCGCTGGCGAGGGTTGATAAGTAGTTGAGTAATGCGGTTCCGACTCTTTGTCCGCGCATATGTGGCTGTACAAATAAATCGTCGAGCCAGATACTCGGTTTACCGAGAAAACTGGAGTAGGTGTAGAAAAATAAGGCAAATGCGATCGCGCAGTTATCGACTTCTGCTAATAATACTCTCGCTAGGGGCGATCGCCCAAATAATGTTGTCTCTAACTGCTGGGGAGTTGCTTGCAGTTCGTCTAGATATCCATCAAATGCTGCTTTTTGACGGATAAACGAAAATACTTGCTCTAAATCCTCAACTGTTGCTAGGCGAATTTGAATATTGATATTACTCATCTGATGTATCCATTGCGTACTTACCTGTACTGTAAAAAAGCTTTTTTCATATGTCCAATATATATTTAGTAAAATATTTATATTTTAAATATATAAATATGGGAGTTGGTAGGGGCGCACATCTGTGCGCCTTTACGGAGTCGGGAGTCGGGACAAGGAAGACAAGGGGAATAACTACAACTACCAACTACCAATTACCAATTACCAATTACCATCATGGAACTTCGCCACCTACGCTATTTCATCGCTGTCGCGGAGGAATTAAATTTCAGTCGCGCTGCCGAACGCTTGCATATTGCTCAACCACCGTTAAGTCAACAAATCCGCGATTTAGAAGCTGAAATTGGAGTCAGATTGTTCGATCGCACTAAACGACGTGTAGAATTGACTGCTGCGGGTCGAGTATTTTTAGAAAAAGTACGACAGTTACTTAGGCAAATCGAGCAAGCTGTGGAAGCAGCACAACGAGCGAGTCGCGGCGAAATTGGGCGTTTGAGCTTGGGGTTTAATAGTTCGGCGACATATAGCGTTTTACCCACCTTATTAAAAGCCTTTCGAGAACGATGTCCAGAGGTAGTATTGGATTTACATGAATTGACAACGCCGCAACAAATCTTGCAGTTACAACAACAGCAAATTGATGCGGGTATTCTTTACTTACCAATCGATTTAGAAGAAATAGAGTTAGAAATAGTTTCCGTGTTAAAAGAAGGCATGGCGATCGCAATTCCAGAAACTCATCCTCTCGCTACATCCACTCAAATCTCAATTCGAGCCTTGAGTCAAGAATTATTCATTTTGCCACCCGCCCGTTTAGGTAGTGGACTTTACAATCAAATTAGGCAATTTTTTCAACAAACAGAGTTTAGTCCAATAGCAGTGCAAGAAGCAATACAACTACAAACTAGCATTAGTTTAGTAGCAGGTGGTGTAGGAGTGGCGCTAGTACCGACTTCTCTACAAAATTTACAGCGCGCCGGGGTGATATATCGATCGCTTATAGAACCAACTCCTGAAATTGAAATTGCTGTAGCATGGCGAAAGGGAGAGCGATCGCCTATTTTGCAGCACTTTATTGACTCCATATACAAACATTTTTCTGTAGAGATGTTACATGTGTAGAGACGTTACATGCGTAGAGACGTTACATGTGTAGAGACGTTACATGTAACGTCTCTACACATGTAACGTCTCTACAGAGAACTTTTGACTTTAAACTTTTGACTTAGCAAAGGTGAGCCGCAGTGAGACAACAAACGATCGCCGAACGCGCTCATGACATTCTCCGCTCCGAGCAGTCGAGCAACCCCCTCAACTCAATTTTTGCTCCCCAGAACGTTGCTGTAATTGGAGCTAGCGAAAAACAAGGTAGCGTCGGACGTACCCTGCTATGGAATCTCATCAGCAATCCCTTTGGGGGAACTGTATTTCCCGTCAATCCCAAACGTCCTAGCGTATTGGGAATTAAAGCTTATCCCACCATTCAAGATGTTCCCGCGCCAGTCGATCTCGCAGTCATAGCTATCCCCGCACCCGCCGTACCAGGGGCGATCGCAGAATGTGTCGCCGCAGGAGTTAAAGGTGCGATTATTATTTCTGCTGGATTTAAAGAAGCTGGAGTAGCTGGGATCGAGTTAGAACGGCAAGTGCTGGAACAAGCACGTCGAGGCAATCTGCGAATTGTCGGACCTAACTGCCTGGGAGTAATGAGTCCGCATACAGGGTTAAATGCTACGTTTGCTAGCGCGATCGCCCGACCTGGTAATGTGGGTTTCATCAGCCAAAGTGGAGCGCTCTGCACGGCGATCCTCGACTGGAGCAAGCAAGAAAATGTTGGTTTTAGCGCCTTTGTCTCCATCGGTTCCATGCTCGATGTTAATTGGGGCGATTTAATTTACTATCTCGGTGACGATCCTCATACCAAAAGCATCGTCATTTACATGGAGTCTATTGGTAATGCGCGATCGTTCCTTTCGGCAGCTAGGGAAGTTGCACTGACCAAACCAATTATCGTCCTCAAAGCAGGTCGGACGGAGGCAGCAGCAAAAGCAGCGGCTTCCCATACAGGAGCGCTAGCTGGTAGCGATGTGGTATTAGATGCAGCTTTCCGGCGTTCCGGCGTGTTGCAAGTTAACCGGATCTCTGACTTATTTGATATGGCGGAGGTTTTAGCAAAACAACCCCGTCCCAAAGGTCGGCGCTTGACAATTCTGACCAATGCTGGTGGACCTGGGGTACTAACTACCGATGCCTTGATTGCTATGGGGGGAGAACTGTCAGAATTAAGCGAGGAGACTCGCACTGAATTGAATCGATTCCTGCCTACCCACTGGAGCCGCAGCAACCCAATTGATATTTTAGGAGATGCCGAACCCCAGCGTTACACTCAAGCCTTAGAGGTCGCAGCAAAAGACCCAAATAGTGATGGTTTGTTAGTAATCTTAACCCCGCAAGCCATGACTGACCCTACCAAGACGGCAGAAGCATTGAAATCTTATGTAGAGACGTTACATGTAACGCCTCTACAAGATAAACCGATTCTGGCGAGTTGGATGGGCGGTGCAGATGTCATCGACGGGGAAAAGATTCTTAACGATGCTGGCATTCCTACTTATCAATATCCAGATACAGCCGCTCGCGTATTCAGCCTGATGTGGCGATATAGCTACAATTTGCGGGGAATATATGAAACTCCTGCTCTACCAGTAAATTTAGCAGATAGCAACAGCTGTTCTCTGGTGACACAAATTATTGATACAGCACGACAGCAGGGACGCACGATTTTGACGGAGGTTGAATCTAAGCAAGTGCTAGCTGCTTATGGTATTCCCGTCGTTCCGACTTACATTGCCAGAAGTGAAGCAGAAGCAGTTGAATATAGCGATCGCATTGGATATCCCGTCGTCCTGAAACTCTTTTCCGAAACCATTACCCACAAAACCGATGTCGGCGGCGTGCAGTTAAATTTACCCAATGCCGATGCCGTGCGTTCTGCCTACCACAAAATTGAAACTTCTGTCAACCAATACGTCCAAAATAATCCTCCTCACTCCGATATGGGCGCACAGCCGTGCGCCCCTACAAAACCCCACGCACCACGCACGACACACCACGCACCACTATTCTTAGGCGTTACCGTTCAACCAATGCTGAAATTGGATGGTTACGAATTGATTATTGGCAGCAGTCTCGATCCACAATTCGGTTCTACGCTGCTATTTGGCTTAGGGGGACAGTTAGTGGAGGTATTCAAAGATCGAGCGATCGCCCTACCTCCCTTAAATACCACTCTGGCACGCCGAATGATGGAACAAACCCAAATTTACAAAGCATTGCAAGGAGTCAGAGGTAGAAAAAGCATCGATCTAGAAGCACTAGAACAACTTTTAGTATTATTCAGTCAACTCGTAGTCGAACAGCGGTGGATTAAGGAGATTGATATCAATCCGTTGCTAGCTCGTCCTGATTCCCTCCTTGCACTGGATGCGCGGATCGTTTTGCACTCACCGGAAACACCAGAAGATCGGTTGCCGAAACTGGCGATTCGTCCCTATCCCCAGCAGTACGTGAGTCAATGGACGATGAGAGATGGCACGATCGTTACTATTCGTCCGATTCGTCCCGAAGACGAACCTTTAATGGTGCAGTTTCATCAAACTCTATCGGAAGAAAGTGTCTATTTTCGTTATTTTCATTTGATTAAGTTAAGTCAGCGAATCGCACACGAAAGACTAACGCGGATATGCTTTATCGATTACGATCGCGAAATGGCATTAGTCACAGAGTATCGTCATCCACAAACCTCAACAAGAGAAATATTAGCAGTTGGTCGTCTGAGTAAATTACACGGCTTCAACGAAGCAGAATTTGCTATTTTGGTAGGCGATCGCCATCAGCGACAAGGGTTAGGTACGGAATTATTGAGTCGTCTATTACAAGTCGGACGTGACGAAAAACTCGCTCGCATTACTGGCGAAATTCTCGCCGAAAATCGAGCCATGCAAAAAGTCTGCGAAAAACTCGG
>NZ_PYCI01000201.1:0-9354 GCF_003015105.1 Chroococcidiopsis sp. CCALA 051
CCTTGAAAAAAAGAAAGAAAAGTAATGCTAATTAAGCCTAAAGCCGCCAGCAGCACGTAAATTGTGGAATAGACGATCTGCCAACGGCAACTGAGATTTGCTGCCACCACGATCCAAGCCACTATCCACGCACTTTCCCAAAAATCCGACCAGACGTGGATTAAGGGGCGTTCTCCTAAAGCTGCGCTGACAATTTGGCTAACAAAATTAGCATGTAGTTCTACTCCGGCAATCGGTTGAGCTGCTCCCCATAGGGGACTGGCGCTATCGGGAGTATAGAAAAAATCCTTTAAGCTAGGGGCAGTAGAACCGATAATGACAATGCGATCGCGAAATATTTCTGCTGGTACTCGCTCAGCCAGTACGTCACTCATCGACACTCGGAGAAAATTCGTGCTGGGGTGACGAAAGTTAGCGAGGATTTGATATCCACCAGCATCAGCACCGACATAACCGCCATCGTGGGGCTGAAAGCGGTGAAACACGGCTTGACCCAAATGCAACGCCTGAAAATTGTTCTCGATTAATGGGGACGCGATCGCTTCTGCTTGCAGGTACGTTAAAGCTAGCTTCAAATCGAAGCTTTCATGTAGTTTTGTAGGTGTAGACCAGTACAGCAACCCTCGCCTCACCCTACCATCAGCATCTAAGACAACATTGTTAAAACCAACGCGATCCAGCCGATCCAAAAAGGGCGATGGGGCGACCCTAGAGCGATCGCCCAGTTGTTCTATACCGATTAAATTGTCAACGATCGTCAAAGCTTGGCGTAATTCCTGCTGACCTGGAGGTACGGGCAAGTCGCGATAAATATCTAAACCTATAGCGCGAGGCTTGGCAACACTCACTTTTTGCAACAATTCGGCAACTACCCGATCTGGTAAGGGCCACTGCCCGACTTGCTGTAAATCTGCCTCATCGATCGCCACAATTGCAATCCTAGTGTCTTGCGCTTCCCAAGGACGCAGGCGAAAAAACCGATCTAAAGCCGCCCACTCCAAAGGCTGTAGTAAACCACTGAAGCGTAGCAACAAGCAAATAGCAGCGCTAAAAATTGTAATCCAAACTCGCTGTTTACGAGATAGCAAAGGAGGGTTAAGGAGTGAGGAGTGAGGGGTGAGTGGCTAAATTCTGAGTTTTGTTCTAGTGACTAGTGACTCGTGACTAGTCACTAATAACTAACTACTGAAATGCATTCGGAAAGTTCTTGAAATTCGTCTGTCCTTTATAGCCAGAAATTTCTGCTAATTCCTTCAAAGACTTCACACCTGCATATTGTTTACCGTTAATCTCCCAAGTGGGAAAACTTTGAATCTTGGCTGCTTCGCATTCGGGTGCTAGCTTTTTGGCTTTAGGGGGAGCGCACTCAATATGGTTGATATAACTGTAAGCTTCTTTGCCAAATAGTTGCTTTTGTTCGTGACAGTGGGGACACCACCAAGCGATGTATTCTTTAGCTCCAATCTCTTTAAGATGTTTTGCCAGTGCGATTTCTGATTCTCCAGAAGTCGTTGTAATCTGCCAACCAACTCCTGGGATGGGATCTCCAGCAGGCTCTAGCTGGACTTGTTGTGCAGTAGTAGTATCATTTGGTTTTTCTACGTCCGCATAAACGGCAAGCGTACCAATTAGCGTGACCATTCCTACTATCAATGCTGTAAATAATATTTGCCCTACGTCTTCCCAGGAGCGACCTAATAGTGTCAGGGTTAGCATACTAACCGAGAAGAGCGCCGAGGCAATACAGTACAAGCAAAAGGCGTTGATTTTAGCAAATAGCACGTACATTAAGTAGCCGCTAAAAACGGACATGGCGATCGCCCCTGCTAATAGCAGCATCCACGTCACATTCTCCAACTGAGAGCGGAGTGCTTTATTTTGAGTTGGATTAACTGCTAGGGGAGTCAGGGCAAACACGACCATACTCGTATAAGCCAAACAACCGAATAAAGCCAAAGGTAAGCCAAATACAGTTGCCCAAGGACTTGAAAGGACATCCGCGCAGCTAGAACTCGCCTCAGCACCCGCGCTAGCGAGACATCCAGGCGTGCGTCCCATCAACTTTTCTATAGTTAAGTATGCCGTGACCAGCGCCCCCACTCCGGCGATCGCAGCGATCGCGGGGCGAGACCAGCGATGAATCCAAGGTGTAGAACGTCGGCGTATCATAAACAAATGACAAATGATAATTAATAAATGACAACTAATTATTAGCTTTGTCAATCATAACGGAACCTTTTTACGACCCTTGGGCAATATCACAACTCCGTTACATAGTAGGGAGCAGAGGGGTAGGTGGGCTTTGTGTGCAGGTGAGCTTCAGGTGCAACAACCAACAACCACCAATTACCCATTACCCATTACCAAATCACCAATTCCGCGCTTCCGAATTCTCCCCACTCACCACTTATTCCCGACTCCCGTACGGGCGGGTTTAGAAACCCGCCCCTACCGACTCCCGACTCCCTTCAAACTAGCTACTTTTGTAAAACTGCGACGTGCGGCTTCGACAAACTGGCTGACGCGAATCGGATCGACTGGCTGTTCCCGTCGTCCGTGACGTTTGAGAGAACTAGAAACAATCACTCCATCTGCGGCTGGCATTAAAGTAGAAATATTTTCCCAATCCGCACCACTGCCAATAAAAACTGGCGTGCCGTTGGCTGCTGCTGTCGCCAGTTCTAGGTCTTCTAAGTTGGGCGGGTTACCCGTTGCCCAACCAGACAGAATCACTGCGTCGGCTAGTCCCCGCTCGATCGTGTCTTGTACGGCATTGGTTAAATTGGTAGAACTGAGAGGACGAGCGTGCTTTACCAATACGTCCGCAAAGATTTTGACATCGCTACCAAGTTCTCGCCGATAGCGCAAAAGGCTGTGAGCTTGTCCTTCAATAATGCCTTGATCTGTTGCCATTACGCCTGTTAGAACATTGACGCGAATGAATTGTGCCTGCACGCAACTGGCGATCGCTAATCCACTATGTGCGTCGTTTCGCAATACGTTCAGTCCGATCGGTAGAGTTACTAGCTGTTTGAGCCGCTGTACGATCAGTGTCATGGCGCTGACGACTGCTGGATCGACTCGCTCTTTAACGAAAGGTGCGTCAAAAAAATTTTCGACAATAATTCCATCTACTCCACCAGAAGCTAAAGCTGTAGCTTCCTGTTCTGCCCTGTCAATGACAGCAGCTAAACTTCCACCCCAGCGAGCCGAGGTAGGCAGGGGTAATAAATGTACGACTCCAATGATAGGGCGATCGGTTTTAAATGTCTGATTCAGATCCACGTCTTTACAATACTTCGGACGCACTTATTTAGAAGTAGGCTAAGACAAATCATAACTTCTTATAGTGCTGCATAGAGCGGTAATTGGTAGTTGGTAGTTGGTAGTTGGTAGTTGGGTGGTGAGTGGTGCGTGAAGAAAGGGTGTAGGGTGTAGTGAGTGGTGAGTGTTTTAATTGCGACTGCGAGCATAGCGACTTGCGGCTTGAAATTGCTCCTTCAGCAACCTTGCGCTCCCTCAGCTCTCTTCCTCCCTGCTCCCTAGCAAATAATTTTTGTAAAATATTGTAAATTTTCATTCATTACGCTACTATATAGATTGCATAGGTTGAGCGATTGCATTGACCGCATCCAGTGAGCAGAGAGCCATAGGGGTGTAGCATCAAACGGGAAAGCCGTTTTGGAAGCGATCGCTACAATAGAACGACTGAAAAACCCTGTCTCTACTTACACTTAAATTGATTTCATGGGCAAAAAGCCAACAATTGCATTTTCTCATCTAGGCTGCGAGAAAAATCGAATAGATACGGAACACACGATCGGACTCCTCGTTCAAGCTGGATACGAAGTCGATAACGACGAAGAACTAGCTGATTATGTTGTCGTCAATACTTGTAGCTTTATTCAAGCAGCGCGTCAAGAATCGGTTCGTACTATAGTCGAGCTAGCAGAAGCAAATAAAAAAATTGTCATTATGGGCTGCATGGCACAGCACTTTCAGGAACAACTGCTAGAAGAGATCCCAGAAGCGGTAGCCGCGATCGGTACGGGAGACTATCACCAAATTGTAAACGTAATCGAGCGGGTAGAAAAGGGAGAAAAAGTAAAGCTTGTCTCGCCCGAACCAACATATATCGCTGACGAAACTACACCTCGCTATCGCACGACGACGGAAGGAGTTGCATACCTGCGGGTGGCAGAAGGATGCGATTACCGTTGCGCTTTTTGCATTATTCCTCACTTAAGGGGAAATCAAAGATCGCGCTCGATCGAATCGATTGTGGCAGAAGCAAAGCAACTCGCCGCTCAAGGGGTACAGGAAATTATCTTGATTTCCCAAATTACCACTAATTATGGTGTAGACTTGTACGGCGAACCAAAATTAGCGGAACTGTTAGTTGCTTTAGGTAAAGTCGATGTTCCTTGGATTCGGATGCATTATGCTTATCCAACAGGGTTGACACCGAAAGTCATCGAGGCAATTCGAGCCACGCCAAATGTCTTACCGTATTTAGACCTACCCTTACAACACTCCCATCCTGAAATTCTCCGTGCGATGAACCGCCCTTGGCAAGGTCGGGTCAATGACAGTATTATCGAACGGATTAAAACGGCAATCCCAGAGGCAGTTGTACGGACAACATTTATAGTAGGATTTCCTGGCGAGACAGACGCGCACTTCGAGCATCTGATGCAGTTTGTCGAACGCCACGAATTTGACCATGTGGGTGTGTTTACATTTTCTCCAGAAGAGGAAACTCCAGCTTACAGCCTGCCGAATCAAATTCCTCAAGAAATTATGGATGCAAGACGAGATGCATTAATGGCACTCCAGCAACCGATTTCTTGGCAAAGAAATCAGGCGCAAGAAGGCAAAGTTGTGGATGTTTTAATCGAGCAAGAAAATCCTGAAACTGGAGAATATATCGGACGTTCAGCTCGGTTTTCACCAGAGGTAGATGGTTTAGTCTACGTCAAAGGTGTAGCTAGGTTAGGTTCAATCGTGCCAGTCAAAATTACCGAGGCTGAGCCATACGATCTCAAGGGTGAGGTTGTGAGTAGCTAATAGCGCATAGCTATCGATCGATAACAATCGATAACAAAAGTAGAAAAAACAGAGTAGTTTAGGAGCTTAAATGAATTTATCCTTTGAAAGCTTAGGTCTTTCAGAAAGCCGTATTCAACAATTAGAAAAAATTGGATTCACTACACCAACCAATATACAAGTACAGGCAATCCCCCAATTATTAGCAGGGCGCGATGTCGTTGGCAAATCTCAAACAGGTACGGGTAAAACAGCCGCATTTTCTTTGCCGATTCTAGAGCAAATCGACCATCAAAGTAAGGCAGTACAAGCGCTAATTCTCACTCCTACGAGGGAATTAGCCGTTCAAGTCTGCCAAGCAATGAAAAGCTTTGTAGATCGAAACGAAAGCCGCATTCTAGCTATCTACGGCGGGCAATCAATTGAACGCCAAATTCAGCAGCTCAATCGCGGCGTACAAATTGTGGTTGGTACGCCAGGGCGAGTGATTGACTTGCTCGATCGCGGCAATCTTAAGCTAGATAAAGTGAAATTTGTCGTACTTGACGAAGCCGATGAAATGCTGAGCATGGGTTTCATTGATGATGTGGAAAAAATTCTTGCTTCCGCACCAAAAGAGCGACAAACAGCTTTGTTTTCGGCAACAATGCCAAGCGCAATTCAGATGTTAGTCGGGAAGTTTTTACACTCGCCCGTCACAGTTACGGTAGACCAGCCAAAAGCTGCTCCTACTAAAATTAGTCAAGTCGCTTACCTCGTACCGCGTCATTGGACAAAAGCAAGAGCATTGCAGCCAATTTTAGAATTGGAAGACCCAGAATCTGCAATCATATTTGTCAAAACTCGCAAAACAGCAGCAGATCTCACCAGTCAACTGCAAGCATCGGGTTATAGCGCCGACGAATATCACGGCGATTTAACCCAACAAGCACGGGAGCGCCTGCTATCGCGGTTCCGCAACAAGCAAGTACGGTGGGTGATTGCAACAGACATCGCCGCACGCGGTTTAGACGTAGATCATTTAACTCACGTTATTAACTACGATTTACCTGACAGCGTAGAAACTTACGTTCATCGGATCGGACGCACGGGTAGAGCCGGAAAAGAAGGCACGGCAATTTCCCTCATCCAACCGTTCGATCGCCGCAAACAGCAGCAGATCGAACGTCACGTTCGCCAAAGCTTGAAAGTTAGCTACGTCCCCACCAAAGCGCAAATCGAAGCGCGGCAAATTGAAAAACTGCAAGAACAACTGCGGGAAGTTCTCTCTGGGGAAAGATTAGCCTCCTTCTTGCCAATCGTGCGCGAACTGAGTGAAGAATACGACGCACACGCGATCGCCGCAGCTGCTTTACAAATGGCTTATGACAAAACCCGTCCAGCGTGGCTCGACTCCGCTGAAGACGACATAGCAGACGAAAAGCGCTCCACTCCCAAGCCTCGCTTAGCCAAACGCGATCGCAACGGAGAAAAAGAGTTTTCCAGCTCAGACAAGCGCTCAGTTGCTAAACCCAAACTGCGCACGGCACGAGAAAACTAGAGCATAGGGTTTTTAAAGATAAGAGAGACAAGGAGGACAAGGGAGACAAGGAGGACAAGGGAGAAATTCAATTCCATTATCCAAAATTTCCCAACCCCCGACTCCCGACTCCCTAATAAAGCCACGGACGAGTCACTTGCTCTAACTGAGTTATTTCTTCGTCCGTCATTTGCCAGCCGAGAGCGCCAGCATTTTGCTGGACTTGGTTGGCATTTTTTGCACCCGCGATCGCAACTAGGTTACCTTGAGCAATTAACCAATTAAGGGCAACTTGAGCGGGGGTGCGTCCGTGGCGATCGCCAATTTTTTTCAAGATCGAAATCACTGGTTCGATTTTTTGCAAACCTTCTTTGCTAAAACGAGGATCGATCCGGCGTGCGCCTGTAGGCTTCTCGGCACTACTAGCCGTGTATTTTCCAGTTAACAAGCCTTGTGCTAGAGGACTGTAAGCCAAGATTGTTACGCCTAGTTGTCGTGCCGTGTCGAGAATGCCGTTCGTTTCAATTTGCCGCGTTAAAAGCGAGTAGCGGACTTGATTGCTAGCCAGCTTGACTCCACGGGCTGCCAAAATTTTGTATGCTTGCTGCATTTGTTCTGCGGAATAGTTGCTGACTCCTACTGCCTCGATTCTGCCCCGTTGCACTTCATCGGCAAGGGCATTCATCAGCGTTTCTTGACTCATGAAAAAGCTGAAAGGCCAGTGGACTTGGTAGAGGCTGACTCGCTCCAAACCCAGACGCTTGAGGCTTTCCGTCAGCGCATCAGAGACGGATTGAGCTGTAAACCGCCAAGGCGCGGGACCGAATTTCGTCGCAATCTGAATGGGGCGATCGCTTTGTTGGATGAATTGCCCCAAATACTTTTCTGACGTACCAAACCCGTAAACTTCCGCCGTGTCAAAGAACGTTGTCCCTGCATCCATTGCGGCTTGGAAGGCTACCTGTAGCTGCTTGGCATCCTCCTCATCGCTGCCATAGTTCCAAAATAGTTTGTCGCCCCACGCCCACGTTCCAATGCATAAAGGACAAACAGCAGCGCCATCCTGACCTAATTTGATAGTTTCCAATTTTATCGTACCTATTTACACTTCTTTACACACTCTTAGTGTAGCGTTGCCGTCGCGATCGCAGTTCTGGCTAAGGTTTATCCTAAAAGAAAGCAGAAAATGTATCGATAAATAGTTGTTTTTATAAAAAATATGGCGAAAAGTAGCTTGTCCGAACGAGAACAGTTACCTCCTAAAATTAATATCCTGACTATGTTCCGGTTAGGCTTATTTCAAATGGGACTGGGGATGATGTCCGTTCTCACCCTGGGAGTCCTCAATCGGATTGCGATTAAAGAATTGGCAATTCCGGCTACCCTAGCAGCAGGAACGATCGCCATGCATCAGTTTGTGGCTCCCTCGCGCCTGTGGTTCGGGCAAATGTCTGATGCCAAAAAGATGTGGAGCAATCACCGCACGGGTTACATTTGGATTGGTGCGGCATTATTTGCGATCGCTGCCTTTCTTGCAGTCCAAGTTATGTGGCAACTTGGCAGCAGTATATACAACCAAGGCTGGAGTTTCGTTACCTATGGTTGGATAGCGTTATTGGCAGGAATCTTTGCTTTGTACGGGCTGGCACTCAGTTCTAGTTCTACCCCTTTTGCCGCTTTGCTCGTCGATGTTTCCGATGAAGACGATCGCTCGAAACTCGTAGGTGTTGTGTGGTCAATGCTCATGGTAGGAATTGTGATTGGGGCAATTATCAGCTCCAAACTTCTGCCCGCTGCCTCCACTTGTCAAGAGTCAGCTGTAGGAACAGTATCGCTTTACAGTCAACCCGCTCAACTTGCTATCCTACAAAGCTCGATTAACCGCTTATTTTTCATTTTGCCGGGAGTTGTCACTGGGTTAGCTCTACTATCAACGTTTGGTGTAGAAAAAAAGTATTCTCGCTACACTTCGCGATCGATAGTCGCAGATAGAGAAGACCAAATTACCATATCTAGGGCGCTGAAAGTCCTAACCGCCAGCCGTCAAACGGGTTTATTCTTCACCTTTCTCCTCGCCATGACACTCAGCTTATTCATGCAAGAAGCAGTGATGGAACCTTATGGCGGGGAAGTCTTCGGAATGTGCGTTGCGGAAACTACGAGGCTGAATGCTTTTTGGGGTACGGGTACGTTACTAGGAATTGGTAGCACGGGCTTTTTAATCGTGCCACGGATTGGCAAGCAAAAAACGACTCAAATCGGTTGTATCCTAGTTGCTCTGAGTGTAGGACTCGTCATTGCATCGGGTTTTACTGCTAATCGCCAAGTTTTGCAGGGAGCATTAGTCCTATTCGGCTTGGCTTCTGGCGTGACCACCACGGGTGCATTGAGTTTAATGCTAGACTTTACGGCAGCAGAAACAGCAGGGACATTTATTGGCGCGTGGGGGCTGGCGCAGGCATTAGCGCGGGCAACGGCAACAGTCAGTGGAGGGGCAATATTAGACGTAGGCAAACAGCTATTTTCAGCCCCAGTGCTAGCTTACGGTTTGGTATTTACCATTCAAGCGTTGTTAATGGTACTAGCAATTTGGTTACTCAGTCGCGTAGATATAGTCGAATTTCGCAGCAACGCCAAAAAAGCGATCGCCTCAGTGTTTGAAAACGAATTGGATTGATAAATGGGTAATGGGTAATGGGTAATTGGTAATTGGTAGTTGCTTTCTTGTCCCCCTTTGCCCCCTTGTCCTCCTTGTCCCCACACCCTACACCTGTCTCTTATACACATCT
>NZ_PYCI01000039.1:0-47467 GCF_003015105.1 Chroococcidiopsis sp. CCALA 051
TGTTCTAAAAGGCACTCTATCGGTTCGATGGCTTTTCTGTCTACTGCCAAGCGCCAAAAACTGTCCGAAGTATTGATATAAGGTAAAAGTTTTTTTGAAAGGATAATGGTGATGTTAGATATCGATGAAATGAGTTCAACGGAAATACAAGAGCTTTTGAAACAAGTGGGACACGGACACCTGGGCTGCATCTTCAAAGGGTATCCTTACGTTGTGCCGATGCACTATTATCTCGAAGGCTCAGATATTTACCTTTTCACTACAGAAGGCATGAAGACGCAAGCGATGGACGCAAATCCAGAAGTTTGCCTTCAGATTGAAGAAGTGCATGACCCAGAACACTGGAGGAGTGTGGTAGTGACAGGTCGAGTCGAGCGCATCACTACCCAGCCCGACTTTGAGCGAGCTATGCACTTCGTCAAAGAACAAAATCCAACGCTTTCGCCTGCAATCAATCGCACCTGGGTTGATAGTTGGGGGCGTGCTGAGGTGATTGCTATTTTCCGCATTCATTCCAGCGAAATGAGTGGACGGACGACTACTGGAGTGAGTAGCAAGTAAGCATTAATCGCCCCGTCTCAGCTCCGACCCAATTTAAGAGGTTCAACGAGTATAGTGGGCAACTTATTGCAGTGTGAGTACCTTGGTTGGGGGAAATTAGAGTCGTTTCGATCGAGATCTTTAGCCACGAACGAAGCGTTAATTTTCACAGAAATTGCAGGAACCGCTCCGGTCTTAATTCGAGGATTTCTTAATTGTCTGCGCTCTCCAAAAGTCCAAGCAAAAATTCCTCAGCAATTTTCAGAAAATGATGTAGCAGGAGTCATGGTAGAAATGGTCAGAACGCTGCCAGAGAGGCTGTTGCAGAAGTGGGCGAATCAATCCAACACCGATCGAGTCATGGTTTGTGCAATCCTTCGCTGGGCAATAAACTAAAGGATCTGCGATCGCCAGAGAAAAACGGTTTTCGATTCAAAAATGTTATCTCATTGACTGCTTTAACAATAATTTGGACAAGCCTGAAGTTAACTAGATGTTGAGGAGTAATTGATGCTTCAGGATATTTTTGAACTACCAGGACCAGAAAGTAACTCCATCGTTGGCAGTTTAGTAGATTTGGGAAACGACCCGCTTGGATTTTTGACTCGGTGCGCTCGCGAGTATGGGGACATTGTGCCAATGCGTCTGGGTTTGACTCCTGCCTGTCTAATTACAAACCCTAACTACATTGAGCAAGTACTGAAAGACCGAGAAGCGTTCATCAAAAGCCGAGGTTTTCGGGTCTTGAAAACCTTGCTGGGTGAAGGACTATTGACTGCTGAGGGCGATTCATGGCTATGGCAGCGTCGTCTAGCTCAACCTGTTTTCCATCAAACAAGGATTAATGGGTATGCAGGGGCTATGGTTGACTATGCCGAACAGATGATTGCAACCTGGCGCGATCGCGAAATACGAGATATACACGCCGACATGATGCGCTTGACTCTCAGGATCGTGATGAAAACGATCTTTAACGCCCAAGTAGACGAAGGTGAGGCAAAAACTGTTGCTCATGCACTAGATGTAGCAATGCACTGGTTTGAAAGTAAGCGGCGGCAGAATTTTTTGGTGTGGGAATGGTTTCCTAGACCAGAAAATATTCGCTATCGCCATGCTATTGCCGAGATGGATGAAGCAATTTACTCTTTAATTCAACATAAGCGCAACAGTGGCAAAGAAACAGAGGATTTGCTTTCAATGTTAATGCACGCCCGCGACGAAGAAACGGGTCAACAAATGAACGATAAGCAACTGCGGGATGAAGTGGCAACCTTAATGCTAGCAGGACACGAAACCACTGCTAATGCTTTGTCTTGGACGTGGATGCTATTGTCGGAGCATCCGCATGTACGGAGTAAGTTGCACTCCGAGCTAGATCGGGTATTGGCAGGGCGATCGCCAACTGTAGAAGATATACCCCAACTGCGCTACACCGACATGGTAATTAAGGAGTCGATGCGGCTTTATCCCCCTGTTTCCATTTTTGGACGTGAGGCGGCGCGAGATTGCACAATTGGAGAATATGAAGTACCTGAAGGATGCCTAATTCAAATTAGCCAGTGGGTGATGCATCGACACCCGCGCTACTTTGAAAATCCTTTAGGTTTTCAACCCGAACGCTGGGAAGATAATTTAGAAAAACGGCTACCTAGAGGGGTATATATTCCCTTTGGTGATGGTCCGCGGATTTGTATTGGCAAAGGCTTTGCGCTAATGGAGGCAGTTCTGCTGCTGGCAACTATAGCTCAAAAATTTCAACTAGACGTGCTGCCTGATTTCCCCATCGTTCCCCAACCATCGATTACTCTACGTCCCGAATCTGGCATTAAAGTGCAGATCGAGCAGTTGAGTGGTGTGGCAAAAAATAAGTGAGATGGTAAAGCGAGAAAGTCTTGGGGGAGTGAAAGCTACCTACAGAGATTTACATTAAATAGGAGATTTGAATGAAAGCTACAGACCCTGAAGTTAGAAATAGAGAACGAACTGGTGGATCGGGAACGGCTATTGCGATCGGTATTGTAATGGTGATTTTAGGACTAATCGCTATCGCTAGACCCTTGTACGCAACCATTGCTTCGACTTTAGTATTCGGCTGGCTGTTCATTTTTGCTGGAATTGCTCAAATAGCCCATGCTGTTGGGTCGCGTGGAGCCGGTCAGTTTGTTTGGAAATTGCTGTTAGGTGTCCTCTACCTTGGGGCTGGTATTGTTGTGATATCCAACGTATTTTCGGGAGCGATCGCACTCACGTTAATACTTGGAATTACCATCTTTGCCCAAGGTGCGCTCCAAGTGATTCTCGCCTTTGGGATACGTCCTGCTCGCAGTTGGGGTTGGGTCTTATTCAGTGGAATTTTAGGAATTATTCTAGGTATTTTGATTTGGTCTGAATGGCCCTTCAACGCAGCTTGGCTAATCGGGCTTTGGGTGGGAATTAGCCTTTTATTTAACGGGATTTGGATGATTACCCTACATTCATTGCCGGACTATAGCCAGCCTTAAGTAGAATCCGATTCGCCGGTAACGCTTTGCTGGGTATGGGAGTGTTGCGGGAATGATTCTTGGTGCTGCATTCGGACAAGGCATCTCTACCAAACAAGCTCATTTTTATGATGAGCAAGTCGCTCAAGGGCATTACTTACTGGCGATCGAAGCTAGTAAAGCAGAATTGCAACAAGCTCAATCGATTCTCAAAGATGAGGGCTTGCAAAACTGGACGGAGCATCAAATGCTGTAAAAAACTAATAATTTTTCTAATGACACTTTAATTACTGACGGAGGATTTAACAATGAATCATTTTCTAGAAAAATATTCACCCTACATTTATGCAATTTTGCGAATAGTTTCCGGTCTAATGTTCGCCATGCATGGTAGTCAGAAGGTGATTGGCATACCAGGCGGCAAATCTCCAGTCCCCTTAGCTTCACTGCTGGGTGTGGGCGGAATTCTCGAACTCGGTTGCGGATTGCTGATTGCACTGGGACTTGTAGCAAGTTATGCAGCGTTCATTGCCAGTGGCGAAATGGCAGTCGCCTACTTCATGATGCACGCTTCACACGGATTCCTGCCGATCGTCAATCAAGGTGAGTTAGCAGTTCTTTACTGTTTCCTCTTCCTCTACATCGCTGCGCGAGGATCGGGAGTCTGGAGTATTGATTCCCGCTTCGGGCGATCGAGGGCGATGTCTGCTGTGTTGGAATAGGCAGCAAAATGCCGATCGAGTGAATAGGCTATGTGTTGAAAGGGAAGACGTTTAGAGCTGTATGCGAGGAGTGCATAAATGCTTGGCTTTTTAATTTCTGTCGTCGTCATTGCGATTAGTTTATTGATTATCTCAACACTACCCACAGGAGTTGAGGTTGATAGTCCTTGGATTGCTCTGATTGCTGGAGCAATTATTGGTGCATTTAATGGCATTTGGAGTTTGTTTCCTGATTGGTTTAGAGCGGCGAATGCCATTTTTAGTTTGGGGTTGATTCCCCTGCTCGGCAGTATAATTGTGTTTGGTCTAGCAGCTTGGTTAGTTGAGGGATTTCGATTGAGATGGGGATTTGGGAGTGCAATTTTGGGAGCGATCGCATTGAGCATTATCAACTCCATTCTCTTCTTTATTTTACGTCAGACGGGCTTGGTTGCAGTTTAAGTCAAGCATGAGACAATCGCAGTCTATCTAATTCGGCGAGAATGCTGCTCTGCGTGTGAGATGTGAACGGCAAACTCGCTCTCGAACGATCGGAACACCTCTTCGTCGGGCAAATACCTTGGTAAAAGTTGCACCGATAAATAACACTTGAGCCGTGTAGTAAATCCAGGCGATCGCAATGACAAACGAACCTGCGACTCCATACGCTGAACCAAGATTAGAATGAGTTAAGATTAATCCAAATAATAATTGCCCAAGTAGAAATAGAATTGCCGTGACAACAGCTCCGAACAAGGTATTTCGCCAGACAATTTTAGCATCAGGCAGAATCGTAAACATCATAGCAAAGACAACAGTTGTGATGGCAAATGTCATGCTCCATCGCAGCGATTGCCACAAGTATCCTAATCCTGGAACTAAGCGATTAAAATAAGCCACGATCGCCGCTAAAAGCGTTGTGACGACAGAGGAAACAAGCAACAGAAACGCAACGACCAAAATCATTGCAAATGATAACAATCGCTTGCGTAAAAAATGAAGCCATTGCCGTTCGGGTGTCGGTTTAATTTCCCAAATGCGATCGAGGGCTTGTTGAATTTGACTAAAGACAGTTGATGCACCGAATAAAAGAAATCCTAAGCTGATTAATAGTTGAAGCAAACTGCTATCTGCTTGGGTCTGCATATTCTCAACTGCTGTTGCTATTAACTGAGCGCCGTCTTTACCCACAAACTCTGTCAGTTGGCTCACAATCTGTTCTTGTGCCGTGGCTTCACCGAAAAATGCACCCACGATCGTGATGACAATCACCATCAAGGGAGCAAGCGAAAACACCGTGAAATAGGCGAGAGACGATGCTAACAGTGATGCATCATTGATTAGCCATTCTCCGATTGTTTCTTTCAAAAGCCACCAAACTCTTCTAAAAACTGCCATATTCTAGTTGGGTTGAGCGTGAATACTCTACTTTCATTAGCTTTTACTCAGTTGTTTACTCGCAGTTTAAGTCAAGCATGAGCCATTGTGTTGCACCAGGCATTCAAAACTGAGACTTACCGCTTATTAAGTACATCCTTTACTAACAGTTCCTTAATCCAGACTTGAGTTATAACCAGCAGCGGTAGAGCCAGAAACAGACCTAAAAACCCAAAAAAGCTGGCAAAAATTAGTTGAGATGCCAAGGTGACTGCTGGTAGCAGAGATACCTGTCTTTTCATAATCAGTGGCGTGAGGACGTTGCTTTCGACTTGCTGAATGATAATGTAAGCCACTAGCACTGCCACTGCTTTTCCAGGAGAATCCAGTAGAGCTAGTAATACCGCCGGAATAGTACTTAGAAAAGGTCCAACATTGGGGACAAACGTTGATATACCTGAGAGAACGCCATTTGCTAATGCCAACGGCACTTGCAAAATCAACAAAGCAGTTCCGTTCAAGACGGCAATGATAGCCATGTTAAAGAGAATACCTGTTACCCACCCACCTAAGCCAACTTCACACTGTTGCAAAATTTCCTCAACTCGGTGGCGATATGAGGAAGGAAACAGTAAGATAAAACTCCGACGATAGGGAGCAGGATTTGCCAATAGCATGATGGTCAAAACCAGCACCACTACGCAGTTCAGAATAATACCGATTGAGTTGGAAAACAGCGTTAAGAAGTTACCAAATAAACTAGATAAAAGCGATTGAAGTTGTTGAGTAAGTCCTGACAAGTTACGAAGGTCTTGTACAACTTGCTCTGGAATTAAGTTTTGCAACCAGCTTGTCCAACTGCGTAACCTTTCTAATCCTTCAGGGGTTAACTTGACTAGCTCTTGCAGTTGTTCTAAAAAAGGTGGTATCACTACAATAAAAAAGCCAGCTAAAAGAAGTAGTAAAAGACCCACTGATAGGAAGATAGCAATGCTTCGCCCGATGCGAAATCGCTGAAATAGTCGCACAAGTCGATTTAGTGCTATTGCTAGCACTACCGCTGTAAATATCAGCAAGAGGACTTGACGGATTTGCCAGGAAATGTAGAGACAGACAACAAAAACAACTAAGCCGATCCACTGTCCTAAACCCAAAATGCCCCTCCTTCTTAGTGCTGAGCCTATTACTAACTTATGTATGTTTTGGAAAATAGTAATTGACTAAATTATCAAAACCGCCTTAATACCTTTTTGGCATCAAGCTATCAGCCCAATTCGTGCGATCGCTATAGACAGATGACAGCCATAATGAGAAAAAGTGCAATATAGAAGTGCATTAGCTTAGTCTTCATGACGCATTTGCCATGCTGCACCGAAAGCCGCCCCAGTTCCAGCTACTAAACCGATGCTCATTCCCTCTATGATTTTGGTAATTGGATCTTGAGTCAGGCAATCATTCATAGCTGTCTTGGCTTGCAAACACAGTTTGCTTTCTGCCCAGCTTGTTGTACCTCCTAAAATTACACCTGTCAGACTACAGGAAACAACTAGTAGCAAAAGGCGCTTGTTTTTTTATCCATAATTGTAATTATTGTTAAATCTAGAAAACCAGGGTACTCACCACACAGTTAATAAAGCAGGTACGTCAATTCCCTAATAACGCCAGAACAGCGATCGCCCATGAATTGATGTTTCCACTCTGCCCGCATTATCCAGCGCACGACTCTTTATGCCTCTCCTTTCAGCTCATCAATTTCTAATAAACTCACAAGTAAACCAGAAATTGGAACAGCAAGGAAAATCCCTAGCAACCCAGCAATCCTTGCCCCGACTAATAAAGCAAAAAATGTAACCACAGGGTTAACATCGACTGAATTTTGCATGACTCGCGGCGAAATTAAGTTATCTTGGATTTGCTGAAGTACAATCGAGGCTGCTAAGACTTTGAAAGCAAGCAAAACATCTTGAGTTAACAGAAATAAAAAAACAGTACCAATTCCTAAAGTTGCACCAATTCCTGGAACCGCATCAATAATGCCAACGATTAGGGACAAAACTAAGGGAAAAGGAACCTGGAGTAATACAAAAACTAAAAAAGTAGAAGTAGACAGAAATAACATTAAAATTAATTGCCCTCGAAAAAAACCTAATAGCTTCTTTTCGACTGTATCTGCAAAGTGATGGCGCAATCTCTCTGGGACAATTTTCAAAACAAAGTGCCAAATGTTTCTCCCATTAAGTAACATAAAAAGAGTAATAACTGCAATGAAAACAAGATTCATAAAATTGGTGAGAGAACCTCCTAGAAAACCAATAATATAGTTAATACCTGAGAAAGCAAAGCTGCGGATTCGCTCTGCAATATTGTCCAGCTCTAATTGCAAATTGCGAGTTTGAAGAAAAGCCTCTAGTTGTGCTAACCAAGCGACAACAGAATTAGCAATTTCAAAAAAGCGATCGATCAGTTGTTGTCCTTGAGACAGAATTGCTAAACCAAGAGCGATCGCTAAAGCGATAACAATTAAGAGGCTTACTAAGAAAACTAAGATGGCTGCGACTGTGCGAGGTAAAAAACGCTGCAACAGACGAACGGGGTAGTTCAATAAAGCTGCTAAGATCGCGGCAAATGTAAAAGTTACAACCACTGTTTCAAAATAAGTCAAAAGCTGTAGAGCAGCCCAACCAAAGGCGAATAATAGTAAAAAGCGAATGATAAAGGAATTACTCAGTCGCCGTCGGAGATTGTTCATCATTTCCTCGCCTGATTTCCTCAATTTGGCTGACTTGAAAAATTACCCAAACCAATTACATAAACGGTGACATGAGCGCGACAGCAATTGCCGTACCAGCCTGCATTAGAAGAAATTTTCGGCTCTAATTTAGCTGTCAACTAGCTCATAACAAAATACCAACAAAAGCAAATAGCCCGACTAGAATTAGGGCAATAGCTACCACGAAACTGAGAGATAGGCGCGAAGAGTAGGTGAAATCTCCTCGGTTGATACGGCGTAGATCTTGGTGATGGTTGAAGGCAGCAGATAACAACGCTAAGGTGCCGATCGCGATGAAGCAAAGTCCTACGTTGCGCGAGATACTCTGGGGATCGCTTTTATTATCTATACCAGCATAGAGAGCCGACACGATTCGATCGATGCCAAATCCAAAGGTGATTAACGATAGACTGGTGCGAATCCACGCCATTAAAGTTCGCTCGGCGGCGGCTCGGCTGCGCTCTTTGGCGAGTTCATTGGAGAGACTCATCGTGATTTTTCTGAAGTAAAAGATTCCGAAGCGCCAAATGTAAATAGCTAACCTTGATTAAGGCTGTCTTACCCATGCCCTAAACCCCAAACCCAACGGGTTTACTCTTAACCTTTTGTTCTTGTTTATATAACAGTCCCATCACTTCATCAGCATAGCGTCCCTGATGCAGCAAACCCGCCATCATTTGCATCGGTTGTGCAATATGGCTAAAAATGCTTTATTCGTGGAGCTTTGCTTAAATAAATAGCAGGACTAAAAACTTATGCTCAAATTAAGGCGACAATCGCCAAACAGATCGAGCTTGGAGTTCGTGGCACAGACACTATAGCTGTGATTCATGGCTAACTACCTCTTGCGATACTTGACCTCGTGCGTACCGAACATATCCAGGTCGAACGGGCATCGATCGTCGCCGATCTCGCACTCGACCAGCGCGTTCAACTTCCTCAGCATCCGCTCCACTAGTTGCGGATTGTAGTTTGGGTGGTTCTGGTTGCCGATGTTATCTAGCTCGCCTGGATCGTTGACCAAATCATACAACCCCACATCGCTCGTCGCATACAATTCGTCCAACGTTGCGGGATTGCCGAATTCGTAGGGGCTGAACCAGCGCACCAGCTTGTACCGCCCATCCACCACAGTACGGAAAAAGTTGCGCTTGCTCCAATCCGGCGCACCGAACTGTTGCCCAGCTTCCTTCATACTCTCCATCAGCTCATCTTTGGGCGCGCGTGGCCCGCTGCCCATGTTGGTCAGTTCCTTGAGCGCGCCCGTGGCGGTCCACTCCGGATCGAGCATGTTCAGCCCATCCCAGCAGAACAATCCACCGTCGCT
This sequence comes from Chroococcidiopsis sp. CCALA 051, assembly GCF_003015105.1. Lineage (NCBI taxonomy): Bacteria > Bacillati > Cyanobacteriota > Cyanophyceae > Chroococcidiopsidales > Chroococcidiopsidaceae > Chroococcidiopsis > Chroococcidiopsis sp. CCALA 051. The sequence goes on from NZ_PYCI01000039.1 coordinate 9,196, forward strand.
GGGGGCATGAACACTACCGCGTGGACCGTCCTTTGAAGCATCGAACATCACAGACCGCATACTGCGCCCCTTGAGGTGGGGGTAGCGCTCCTTGATCTCGTCTGCACTTAAGCCCGCGAACTCCAGCAGGGTCGGCGCGAGATCGAGGAACGTGGATACCGCCGCCGTGCGCTTTCCTTGCGCGCCGTCCGGCACCACTGCCGTCAGGTAGCCGATTGCCGCCTCGTCAAAGGCGATCGCGCCCTTTTGCGCCATGCGATGCGCGCCGTTCATTTCGCCGTGATCGCTCATCAACAGCACCACGGTGTTATCCCACAGGTTCTGGCGATCGAGCGCATCCAAAATTTTGCCGAACTCCAAATCCACCAACCGCATGCAATTGATCAGGTAGTTCCGCCGTTCGCGCCATAAATCTTCTCGGTCGTCGGGCACGCGCCCGTAGTTCTGGTCGATGACCTGCTTATAGTTGCGTACGCCAGGCGGTTGGAGCGCGTAATCATCGGCGAAGTTGGGCGGTAGCGTCACATCCCACTGCTGCTCAAACCAGCCCAGCCGCTGCTTGGTAGTTTGTAAACCATTCATCGCGCCGTTCGGCTCCGGCTGCTCGATCGGATCTGATCGAAAGAACATGATGTCGTGCGGATTTACCATGCTGCCGATCAGCAGCCAAGGTCGATCGAGCGACGGAGCTTTGGTTTCGAGCCAATCTACCGTTTCAAAAGCCACCGTGCCGTCGAGTTGTGCGCCCTGGAGCGGCGCGCCGAACATATCGCCCCATTGCTGGTAATCGGCGAAGCCGTAGCGTTCAAGTGTGTCTTCGCTTTGTTCCACCTCACTCAGGTGCCACTTGCCCTTGAACGCGGTGTAGTAGCCCTGTTGACGCAGCATATGCCCAATGGTCGGAATTTCGCTCGACAGTTCTCCGATCCAGGCAAAGTTAGTGTTGTCCCACAAGCCGGTGTGCTGGGCATGCACGCCCGTCCACATGGTGGAGCGGGACGGCGTACAGATCGGCACGGTGCAATAGTTACGCTCAAAGCGCGTGCCCCGTGCTTCCAGCCGTTTCATCGCTGGGAACTGCACTCCCTCAGGTACCGCCATCGTTGCATCCCATTGATCCATGCACAAGATCAGAATGTTCGGGCGGTTGGTAGCGCGATCGTCGGTGTTCGTGGTCATTGGCTTCTCCTTAACTAGCGTTTTATTGAAGGTGGGGCTACATCGGCACGTTGTGCATCTTAGTTGTCGCGGCTGAGAAACTTGGCAAGCCCCAGCAGGAGGATCAGACCTAGCAGGTTTGCAAGCGTGAGCATCACCAGCACATTGGGGTTGCTGAAGTTCTGTGTGGCGACGAGCAAACCGGCAGCAGTATTGCGCTGTGCGGTGGCCAACCCGCCAACATCTTCCAGGTGATCCTGGCCGCTGCCCATCCCGTAACCGATCCCGAACGCTGCAACGACGAAAGCGATCGCAACGAAGAGCGCGCCTGTGCCGATGATGTCAAGCATGTTGGGGAAGTAGCCGATCGACGTGGCAGCAAGCACGACGTACAACGCATAGTTACCTAACTTGGCGATCCACGGTTGTACAGTTCTGGTGAGATCGCGCCGCCATTTCGCGACGAGCGTGCCAAGGACGATCGGCAGGATCATTTGCAGCAGCAGGGACCGCGCAATCGCCCAGGCATCCACACTGATGCCCGACAACAACAGCGGCAGCACGATCGGCACATAGATCGTGGTGACCACCATCAGCACCAGCATGGTTGCTGCTCCAAGCGCCAAATCATGACCTGACGTTTGGGTCAACTTGATCAAAAACGGCGCGCCGGCACAAACGCCGAACAGCAGCAGACCCGCTTTGAGCGCTGGCTCAAACGACGCAACGTTCAGCAGCGCGATCGTGACGAGCGGTGCTAGAATAAAATTGGCAAGCAACATCTTGAGTACAAACTGCCAATCCCTCCAATACTGCACGATCGTCGCTGGCTTTTGAGTCAACCCAACGTTCAGCATCGTGGCGAGCACATAAATGGGAACCGCGATTTCGGTCAGGTATTGGAAAAATGCGAACATGTGTATTGCCCAGTATGACGACCTCGCAAATACGATTTGATCGCGGCGAAGAGTGGAACCGCGCTGTCGTACCTGTTGGTGCCGGACGCACTCCGCGCAGTTCCGGCTGTTATTTACCTGCGCCTGTAAGCGTAAAGATTACGGTTTGCGTAGCCCGTGCTGCCCCATCCGCCGATGTCGATCGGCACGGTGAGCAGCAGCCAGAACCAGCCTAGTGGACCAATGCCAATGCCCGGTGTCCAAAGCAGCACATATATCAGCGTGGTAAACGGTAGAAAGATGATGCCCAAGATCGGCCATAACAAGAAGCCGCCAAAAGCAGCGGTGAACAAGACCGGACGCGCCAGCCAAATCACGAATACTCCCAAGCGTGGGAATAAACCGGCAAAGATGGCGAATAAACAGCCCATAGCGTTTTCCTACTCCCTAACGATCTTCGATTGTTCCTGTAGTCATTTGCAAAATGCAGCGGAAGCCGATGTGACAGGCTGAGGAGTCGATCGCCTGACCTTGCCGCGCTGCCGGACGGTAGCGCAAACAATAGTTGGGTGCACACAGATGCGAGCCGCCTTTGAGCACCTTGCGCGGAATATGCGAACTGGGATGATCGAACGCATAACTCTGCGCCGACGACATAACACGCGGGTTGCGCGGAATGCAGCACGCTTTTGCCACTTCTTCAGGATGGCGCGGCGTGAAGAAATCACTGGTCCATTCCCACACATTGCCAGCCATGTCGTACAACCCGTAGCCGTTGCACGGGAACGTGCCAACCGGCGATGTGCCTTCGTAGCCGTCGGTTCGCAAGTTCTGCCACGGAAACTCGCCCTGCCACGTGTTCGCCAGCATACGCCCCTGCGGCGCGAACTCGTCGCCCCACACAAACGCGGCACCCTCTAAACCACCGCGCGCGGCAAACTCCCATTCGGCTTCGGTCGGCAGTGCCTTGCCCGCCCACCGCGCATACGCTTCGGCATCCTCAGACGCAATATGCACGACAGGGTGGCAGTCACGTCCATGAAGCGTGCTGCCTGCTCCTTCCGGGTGATTCCAGCACGCGCCCGGAACATATGCCCACCAGTTCTGGTAGTGACGGAGGCTGACGCGCTGTTGTGGATGGCGGAATACTAGCGAGCCGGGCACGAGCAGCGCCGGATCGACATCGGGGTAGTCATCGGGGTTGGGCGCGCGCTCGGCCACGGTGCGGTAGCCAGTGACCTTTACGAAGCGGAGAAATTCGGCGTTGGTAACGGGATGCTCGTCCATCCAGAAGCCATCGACGGTGACGCGATGTGCTGGGCGTTCTTCGGGATAAAAGTCATTCGACCCCATCAGGAACGTGCCACTGGGAACCCATACCATGTGCTTTGGCGGCGCTCCCTGGGACACGTTGTACGTCAGTGCTGTTGCTGGCTGCTCCATCATCCCCATGCCTCTCGTGTACTTCGGGCTGCACTCCATCACCGTTTCGGCAGATACGTGGCGCACACCTGTTTGAATCGATCGCAAGTCGCGTAGTCCGGTTGGCGGCGCACGACGTGCCATCGCCGATGATGCCGATCCGAACTTAGTGTAAGCTGAGCTTGGGATATAGTTGCTGCAAAACTCAACTTAAATGACTTTGAAACTTGCACTCATCAAGCCGGATTTGGGTTGGAAGTCATCCATTCCTTTGTCTTAGCTTTGCAGTACCAAGGTTGTCGCGAGAAAATTGCCGACAATTGTGTTTTTCTACACGAGAAAGACTAAGGCAGAGGACACGAAATCGCGAACAAAACACCGATTGTAATTGAGTGAATTTACATTTGGAGCTTGTACTGCAACCGTACCATCATCATCTATGCTCCTTGCGGTTTTAGTGTAGATTGGGACTTCAATCATATTATGAAGCTTGGCGATGTCCGATCTCTATCTAATGAAGTAAATTGAAGTTTTTGAAAGAAAATAAGCTAATTAGTAGGTGGAATTAGTGTAGGACGTAGTGCAGGTGTTCTGCTTGCTAGTGGAAACTGGTTAAATGCTCTTTGTCATCACTAGTATGGCTAGGTTAGGGTTGAGTCTAACCGGATCGGAAATTCTGACTCCTTTAAAAAATGGCAGACTAGTGTTTCGAGTGCTGCTGGCAAATTTTGTGCTGGTGCCGTTCCTGGGGTTTCTACTGACGAGGATTGTTTCCCCTAACCAGTCCCTCAGCACTGGATTAATTTTGCTTGCTTGTGCTTCAGGCGCACCCTTTTCGATCGAACTAGTGAGCTAGCAAAAAGCGATGCGGCGTTAGGGTTGGGGATGATGGTGCTATTGATGGGAACGACGATTGTGTATGTCCCCATCGTATTACCGTGGCTGCTGCCAGGGGTATCCGTCAACGCTCTGCCGATCGCGAGGTCGCTGGTGATTTTGATGCTGATTCCCCTCGCGATCGCGCTATTTATCCGCTCCCGTTATTTAGAGGTGGCTGAGTCTCTGCAAGGAGTCATATCGACCGCCTCTAATACCAGGCGCGATCGCTCTATTTGTGCTAATGTTGGTGTTGAATTTTCAAACGCTTATTGTCACGATCGGGACTGGCGCAATCATCTCTACAATCGTATTTGTCGTGGGTGCCTTACCGAAACTATGCCTAATTGGATAGCAAAAAAACACTTGAGATTTCGCTTTCGTCAATTCCCAAGTGTAATCTTGATAGCGAGTTTAACGATCGTAGTTGCTCGCATCGGGCTAACTCAGGAGGTTTCCCCTACACCTGCTACACCTCAAACCACAACTGCTTCTCCTCAAAGAATTAACTCTAAGGAGATTCCATCTGATGGGGTGTACTTTGCCGATATTCTTGTAAGAGGACAGCCCGTGTTTCAGGTTGGTAGCTTGTTAAATTTGAGCGCCAGCGATCGCGCTCAGATTGTGAATCGGCGAATTGCTAGCGTTCTAGCACAGTCCGAAGTTGGGGGAGCAGTCACCGTCGAACCCGATCCACAAAGAGGCATAGCCATTCTCAAGTTCAACAACCGAGTTTTGATGACTGTTACCCAACAGGATGCTCAAGACTTTAACACGACGGTGGAAACTCTAGCTAGGCAGTGGGCAGATGAATTAAACTCTGCGTTTGAGCAGCCACCGTTTGTCATTGATGTCGGGCAACGACTTTGGATTACATTGCGCTCCTTGCAACGAGACACTATTAGTAACCTACCTTCCTTTATAGGAGCGCTGTTAGCACTCTTGGCAACTTGGTTGATAGCAAGGAGTTTGCGTCGCCTCACCTTGGTAGGAACACGCCAGTGGCAAGGGGATAATAACTCTAAAATCTTGGTAAGTCGCGTTGTATATGGTGGCGTGTGGGTAGTAGGTAGCATTTTTGCTTTAGGAGTCTTGGGACTAGACTTTACTACTTTATTGGGAACATTAGGTTTGACGAGTGTAGTAATTAGATTTAGCTTGCGGGACGTTTTGAGTAATTACTTTTCTGGAATTATTTTGCTTGCTTCTCGTCCATTTCGGCGCTTGCGATCGAATTGTTATCAAAGAGTTTGAAGGAACAGTCAGACAAATTGAACTGCGAGCAACAACCCTTATCACTTACGATGGACGTGTTGTTTATATTCCCAATCAAGAAGTTTTTAGTGCTGTCATTACTAATAATACTGTCTCCGGCAAGCGCCGCACTTCCGTGTCAGTTGGCATTACTTATGACACAGATATTAACACTGTCAAAAAAATTCTGAATGATACTGTTTTGAAAGTTGTAGGAGTCGAACCAGAGCCAAAGCCTATAACTCTAGTACGCGAATTGGGTCCGAGTGAGGTTAATATTGAAGTGCGATTTTGGGTAAATTCTCAACGGCTACCATTTATAGCAATGACTTCTGAGGCAGCACAGGCAATCAAAGAATCATTGCAGTCAGCGGAAATTGGGTTAGCTACCGTACCAAAAATTAAAGTTATTCAACTTAACGACGATCGGTAGATCTAAAATTATCTAAAAAAGGGGTAGAGTCAGGCAAGCAATCATCAAAGTCAAGCTGTGAACCTATTCCTGAGAAAACGCAGTGTGGTTTTTCAGCCACACCGCGAGTGCTTGGGTTTTAGAACACCAATCAGCGATTTTCTTCTCGCTTATCAACAATTTCAACTTCAGGGCGAGCGTCTTTGTCGATATCTATGGTTCTGCGATCGCTCACCGTCTCGTCTCTATATGATGCTGTTTGCCGATTCATCGGTGCAGGTGATGTATTAACATTAGCGCGATCGCTGTCAGACAGATCGTATACTTTCCACTCTTCGACACCACGATTTCCTAATATCGAACCAGCGCGATCGATCTCTGAGGGCGTACCTTCTATCATCACCAGGTAGTCACCCTGCGATACTCGCTTGTCGTAAGCTTTAGCATCTTCTTCGGGAATTCCTAAACCAGTTAGTGTGCCAACAATCGCACCTGCTGCTGCACCAATCCCAGCACCAGCTAAGGTAGTCGCTACAGTACCAGCTGCTAGAAATGGACCCACCCCTGGAATGATTAAAGCTTCCAGACCCACTAGTAAGCCACCAATACCGCCTAAAGCAGTACCAGCTACAGCACCAATGCCAGCGCCTTCTTGAGCTTCATTACCACCGCGATCTTTCATTTCATTGCGGTCTTGCACGTCAACGCCTGCAATTTCCTCGTTGCGATCTGCGTCTTTTGCTAATAAGGATATTCGCTCCATCGAAAAACCTGAATCTCTTAATGAGTTCAGTGCATTTTCAGCTTCTGCACGACTGCGAAATACACCAACTGCTCGTTTATATTGCCCAGTTGCCATTTTTCCTCCTAATACTTAGATGAATACATGAGCGCGATCGCCACACTCGGATAGACCTCCTACTTTTGAGTAATATCTTTAGCTTTTTCTGATGCTGAAAACAGATGCTAAATTAGCAAGTTTTTCATTTTCAAAATTTTGTCAATACGAGTAGCTAATGTTTAAAGCCACTCTCTCAATCCATCTTTATTCGCAGTCTTTTGGTTAATACTATCCGTTTTCAACTAGTCTGGGCTTTAGGTTCTGGAACTACTGAGACTAGATGGTAGTTCTTTGCTTGCAGGACTAGCACTCGATCGCGTTACCACCAGTTTCTTTGCTAGAGCCAAGGTCTACATCAGTCTATAGATTTAGTTTGGCTCTACCAAAAGGGAGGGATATACTAAGCAATACTTCAGATCTACTTTTTATAGCAAGTAAAACATAACAAAAATTTAACTATATGCTGTCAGATTTTTGAATAGATTAATATGATAAAGTATAGCGTCGGAGCGAATCAGCGGATACTTCGGCTGGTTTTCTTTTTCACTTAAGTCGTGCTCTCCATTGAATCTTTCATTCGGTTAGGGTTAGCTGTTATTTGTTTTACAGTAAAATACTCGAACTTGAATCGAAAGTGCAGGCAATATTATTGGTTGAGTTTAATTCTATCTTAGGGATGAAAAAATTTAATAACATTTCAACTATCAGTTAAATTAAATTTAGTTGAAATTGCCTACCCTAATTATTCCCTGAAACAAATTACAGATGCTAACCACTAATAGGTACGTTCGCGGTAATTGAAGACTGGAGCAAAATTAATGTATTCAGAAGATATATTGCGACATCAGAAATTAGTAACAACGGAAACTAACTTCACGTCGATAGTTGTTAGTGAAGTAAAGCCATAACAAGTCAAAACAGATAATATTGAAACTAAACCTCTAGTTCTTAACCTCTCTTTAAGTATTGTAATTTTGAGTTGCGTTATCTGTTTTATCTTGTTGTCTAAATCAGGGGCGGCTACACGGGAAGATCTAGAAAATATTATCAAGATTACCAGGTTTTCTCAGACTCCTTGTAGAAAGTGTCGATTTTTTTCTAACAATCTTTATTTAAAGTGTGCAGTACACCCAACTATTGTATTAACAAAAAAGGCAAACGACTGCGCTGATTACAATCCACGCCGCCGACGATTTTTGTCATGAAAATCTGTTTTTATTGAGGAAGCAGTTACCCATTCACAATTTACAATTCACCAACTCTCGCGCATATTGCTTCGCGCCTCCTGCCTTCTCAACGGCAGCTTTCGGTTGGAGTTTTAGCATCAGATTGAACCTGCTTTGACGGCTGAGATTTGCGACTCTTCAAGCGATCGCTCAAGCTATTCACAATAATGTACAGCACTGGTACAAAAAATAGACTTAAGAAAGTCGCAACTAAACATTCCGCCAAAAACTGCCGTATCAAGAGACTGTCGGCTACCTGCTCCTGCACCCGTGGCAATTATCAACGGAAGAAGATGTCCCTCAAAAGGTGGGTTCAGGATATTAGCTTAACAAAATAATCTTTTAATTATGGCTAATTAGGGCACGCTTGGCTAAAACGCCGAGAGCTAGCTACAGGTGCAATTATCTTGGAGCAGCCAGCATGACAGCAACAACGACGAAGAATTTGCCCCAACTCCAATGGTTTTCTCTTGCCATACCGGAAGTGCAAGAGCGTTTAGAGAGCAATCTTGAAACTGGCTTAACCTTGGCTCAAGCAGAAGGGCGACATACCCGCTTCGGTCCAAATCAACTGGTCGGGAAGCCAAAAAAAAGTGCTTGGATGCGGTTTCTGCTGCAATTTCATCAGCCGCTACTCTACATTTTGCTGGCGTGGTGACTGCTTTTCTGCGAGAGTGGGTAGATTCTGGAGTCATTTTTGCGGTCACAATTATCAACGCAATTATTGGCTTTGTGCAGGAATCAAAAGCTGAAAAGGCTCTCGCTGCCTTAGCTGCGTCCGTTAACACCGAAGCAACAGTGCTGCGGGAGGGTCAAACAATGCGCGTTCCCTCCCCCCAAGTAGTGCCAGGAGATTTAGTTTGGCTAGCTGCTGGAGATAAAGTGCCTGCCGATTTGCGTTTGGTAAATGTCAGCAATTTGACCGTCGATGAATCGGGATTAACAGGAGAATCCATTCCCGTTGAGAAAGATACCCAGTCGCTCGACTCAGAAACAGCACTAGCAGAGCGCTCGAACATGGCATACGCGGGTAGTCTAGTTGCTTCTGGACAAGGGCAAGGTATAGTTGTGGCGATCGCCAACGACACAGAAACGGGTCGGATCTCTCAAATGATGGAGCAGAGTACCGATACCCAAACACCGATCGTACGCAAGATTAACAAGTTCAGCAAAAAGCTGCTTTATGTTGTCCTGGGACTGGCTGTACTGGTCTTCGTGGTCGGGCTATCTCGAACTCAATCCTGGGTGGATGCGGCACTCGCAGCGGTTGCCTTTGCGGTCGCTGCAATTCCTGAAGGTTTACCCGCGATCGTCACAATTACCCTAGCGATTGGTGTTACCCGCTTAGCGCGTCGCCATGCCATCATGCGGAAACTTGCGGCAGTCGAAACACTAGGCAGCACGACCGTGATTTGTTCTGATAAAACTGGCACCTTGACTGAAAACCAAATGACAGTTCAGGGCATCTATGCTGGAAATCAACGCTATTCGGTTACTGGGACGGGTTACGACCCAGATGGTGAAATTTTACTCGACGACCAACCCGTAAACCTGGCAAATACCCCTGTACTGGAAGAATGTTTACGGGCTGGGCTGTTGTGTAATGATTCTCACTTGCAGGCGCAAGACGGGCAGTACGCAATTATCGGCGATCCTACCGAAGGCGCATTGATTGTCGTTGCCCAAAAAGCTGGACTGACTAAGGCTGTTGCAGAAGCCCAAATGCCCCGTCTAGCTGTCATTCCTTTTGAGTCGCAGTTTCAGTATATGGCGACGTTGCATCAAACCCCCTCAGGCAACACGATCTATGTGAAAGGCTCGATGGAGGCGATCTTCAAGCGGTGCGAGCGACTAGTCAATGCTCAAGGACAGCTAGAGCCTTTAGACCGTGACCGAATCGAGCGTAGAGCCGAAGCAGTCGCAAAACAGGGATTACGCATCCTGGCATTTGCTAAAAAATCTGTGCCTGCTGACCAGCAATCGCTCTTACATTCCGATCTCGATCGCGGTCTAATTCTCCTAGGGCTACAGGGGATGATCGATCCGCCTCGAAGAGCCGCGATCTCAGCTGTTCGCGCCTGTCGAGCGGCGGGAATTCAGGTCAAGATGATTACGGGCGACCATCCCCTAACCGCAACTGCGATCGCTCGCATGATGAAGTTGAGCCAAGGCGCAGAGGTTGTATGCTTTACAGGACAAGAACTAGGTCGGATGAACGAGCCAGAGCTTGTAGAAGCGGCAGAATCAGGAGTTGTGTTTGCGCGGGTTGCCCCAGAACAGAAATTGCGGCTAGTAAAAGCATTGCAATCCAAGGAAGAGATTGTGGCAATGACGGGAGACGGGGTGAATGATGCCCCCGCTCTCAAACAAGCCCAGCTGGGAATTGCGATGGGCATCACGGGAACTGAAGTCGCCAAAGAAGCTGCATCTATGATCTTGACCGATGATAACTTTGCTTCGATCGCAACTGCGGTTGAGGAGGGGAGGACGGTCTACCAAAATCTACTCAAAGCGATCGGTTTCACGTTACCCACAAACGGTGGAGAAGCTCTGATTATATTAGTGGGTGTGCTGCTCGGTACTGTCCTGCCCATTCTCCCGCTGCAAATTCTTTGGGTCAATATGGTTAGTTCGATTACCCTGACCGCACCGCTTGCCTTTGAACCTAAATCTGGGGATGTGATGCAGTTGCCTCCACGTAATCCCAACGAACCTTTATTAACTGCTAGATTGGCAAGACGCATCATCATTATTTCTCTGTTTAACTTAATTGCGGTCTTTGGTACATTTATATGGATACGACAAACGACCGACAATATAGATTTAGCCCGCACAATGGTCGTTGATACTTTAATTGCCGCAGAAACTTTCTACCTCTTAAGCATTAGCCAGTTCATCCCTTCAGTGTTTGCTAAGCTGCGTGGCAAAACTGAGTCCATTGCCTACGCACCCGCAATTGGGATTATCTGTATCGTAATTTTGCAGACGTTATTTAGTCAGTGGAGCCTAATGAATCAGTTATTTCAAACTGTTCCACTCACTGTTGCTCAAGAAGCAATTAGCATAGGAGTAAGCTTACCGATAATTATCATCGTGCTTTTACTAGAACGCTTTGACCCTGTAAGATGACTCAATTCAAAGTATCGTCTCATTTTTGTAAAGTTGAGATCGATGGTCTCAATTATCCATTGTTAATTCTTCAGGAGCAAAATGGCTGACACTCAAAACAAACATGCAATTGGTGTATTTTCCAATCGTACTACAGCAGAACAGGCACTCAAGGAACTCAAAGATACTGGGTTTCCAATGAATAAACTTTCCGTGCTTACCAAAGACTTTACCAACGATGAGAAACTTAGCAGCGAAAACCTAAGTGAACTTACACTGACTCGGTCTGAAGGTGTAGCATCGGGTGCAGCCAAAGGTGCTGCAACGGGAGGTTTACTTGCTTTAGCAGGAGGGATAGCCGCATTGCTGATTCCAGGAATCGGTTTACCACTGGTAGCTGGGTCGGTTTTAACCGTACTTTTAGGGAGTGGAGCCGTTGCTGGAATTGGTGGTCTGATTGGCGCACTAGAAGGTTGGTATATTCCTGAAAAACAAGCCAAGTTATATAACGACCGAGTATCTCAAGGAGATTATTTGGTGATACTAGAAGGCGCAGAGTCCGAGATTCATCAGGCTGAAAAGATTTTGAGCCGTTGGGGTATTCAGGAGTGGCAGATTTTTGCTCCTCCCACAGTTTGAAGCCGTACTATTTCTGAAAAATTGTCAAATTATCTAGTCAAACTATACTTAATACCTCGATCGTCATTGCTGTAAATCTCTAATCCTGCCGCCATACCATGATTTATCAATGGTTGTAATGATTAATGAGCGTGAAATTATATTTACTCTCTTACGCCGCAGTCGCTGCAATTGTACTTACGTCCTGCACCTCACAGGAGAACCCATCGCAGTCAGTTGCCGACCGAGATCGGGTAAATCCATCGGTAAAGGTAGTAACTAAGGATAAAAATTTCAAGGTAGTCATGGGACAAACTATTTATGTCCCGATTTACTCATACATCTATCATGGCGATTGCAAACAGACTTACAATCTAACAGCTACTCTGAGTATTCGTAATACCGATTTAACACAGTCAATTGTCGTTACTTCTGTGCGCTATAACGATTCATCTGGTAAATTGGTAAGACAATATCTAGAGCACCCGACTCAACTTGCAGCCCTGGCTTCTACAAATTTTGTTATCGATAGTACTGACACGCTTTGGAGGTATAGGAGCTAACTTCATTGTGGAGTGGGTAGCTCAAACAGAAGTTTCCTCACCTATAGTTGAGGCAATTTTGATTGGTAGTGGTTATCATCAAGGAATTTCCTGGGTTAGTCCTGGTAAGGTGATTAAAAGTCACATCGATCGCCCCTAGAAACTCTTCGATCTGGGTTCCAAAGTGCTACTAATCATTTTCTATCGTTATTAAGCTAACAATTCTTCGATCGCAGACGCGAGATGGCAACAGCAACCAGACAATTGCAAATATTTTAGTAACTAAGAAATACATAAGCTTAAAAGTACCTGCTCAATGTCAGTTAGAGAAAAATTTCCCGCTCTACGTTTGGACTCCTGACTATGCCCAGCACTATCGCCCTAATTGCTCATGACAGCCGCAAAGATGATATCGTTCGCTTTGCTTTTGACTATGCGCCAACCTTGTCGCGCTACCACCTGATTGCAACAGCTAAAACAGCAGATGTGATTCAAGCCGCAACTGGACTGCCTGTGGAGCAGAAATTAACAGGTTCTCTTGGTGGAGTCATTCAGATTGCGGCTGAGGTTGCTAGTGGCAATGTTCTTGCTGTAATTTTTTTAGTCGATCCGCTTGCTGCTCAAACGGAACCCAAGCTTGACACCCTGTTGCATATTTGTAATGTTCACAATGTTGCTTTGGCGACTAATCTAGCCACAGCATCCGCTCTAGCCACTCGCTTAGCAAAAACACGGGTCGCCCACCTAATCTTCAATCCAGTTGCTGGTCAGAGGAATGCCCAGCAAGACCTGTCGTTGATTCGGCAACTACTTGAGCCTCATCTAAGTTTAAGGATTCACCAAACCACGCCAGAGGTTAACCCAGAAGAACTAGTGAAAACTGCTATATCTTCTGGTGCCGATATAGTCATTGCAGCAGGTGGGGATGGAACCGTTTCTACTGTTGCTGGAGCCTTAATCGGTACGGGGATTTCGTTGGGCATTATTCCCAGAGGAACTGCCAACGCTTTCGCGGTTGCTTTAGGAATTCCTGGATTGCTGCCAATTCGCAATGCTTGTGAAGTTATCCTTGCAGAACAATCTCAAACTATAGATGCTGCCTGTTGTAATGGATTTCCTCTGATTTTATTGGCGGGCATCGGCTACGAAGCCGCCGTGGTTGAAAACGCGAGTCGCGAGTTGAAAGATCGGTGGGGTACGCTTGCTTATCTCATGGCAGGTTGGCAAACAATAGATGAGCAGCAACTTTTCGACATTGATATCGAGGCTGAGGGAAACATCTATCAATTTCAAGCGGGTGCGATTACGATCGCCAATGCTGCACCGCCCACTTCTGTCCTGGCACAAGGAGCAGGACAAGTCATATGGGATGATGGGCTTTTAGATGTAACGATTGTAACAGCCCAAAATAAGCTGCACGCGGTCACGACTATGCTTAAGATGTTGGGAGCGGCGATCGCGAAGACTCAGGTGAATCAACAGAATGTAATTCACGGTCGGACGCATCGCTTAAAAGTGACTGCAAATCCGCCTCAGAAAGTTGTAGTAGATGGTGAAATAGTTGGCACAACCCCAGTCGAGGTGGAGTGTATTCCTAGCGGTCTAACGGTATTAGTTCCAAAATCTTTCTCAGCTTCTTGAGCAGGACTTTCATCAGGCTCGTAGCGATCGCTTTTTTGCCAATTGCTGCTTAACACTAGTGGGTCGTTTGGCATGAGTGTTGCCATTATTTTGGAGATGAGTAGTCCGCCGAAGAGGACGATGTGTACAAGCACCAGAACCACCAAGAGAGTGAAGTCTCTGACGCGCTCTATCTCGACGTTGTGCTCGTAGCCCTGCTCAGACAAACGGTGTTGGATGTTGATTCCATCCAGGCGCAGTTGCTTCCAACCACTCAATGATTTGAGCGGCGGTTTGCGGATGATGTCCTTCTAAAGCTCGGCGCTTAAGAATCCGTCGAATTGATGAGCGCCATATTCAACCAGCTACCACAAGCGAGGGCATGATGCCATGAGCGCACAGCCACAATACCAACTGAGGGGTTTTGTGTCCTACCAAGTTACCATGATGAGTAACATCCGTAGTGGCGGTAAGTTGTGTAAACTACTCCCTGATTGATGAGAAGGCACTCGACCCGTTTCTTTAAACACATTACAAAGCATTTCCAGCAGTAGCGGAGTCTGCCCAAATTCCCGCAGGCGATCGCCCAATTGCTGCAACAACTGTTTTCCTTGCCCTGGGAGCGATCTGCTAACAAAATCTTGCATTTGTGCTGTCGCCCTACTAACAACACATGTTCTCTAGCGTATTTTCGTAACCCTTCTAGTGCGCCTAACCGCTCAATTTTCTCCTGCTTTTGGCTAAGTTCTTTCCGATCGGGCTGCACCGCCTGCACCATCAATCCCAGCAGTTATTGCATCACAGTCAGATGAATGGGATTTTCGCGATTTGCTTAGACTCGCTATAGTTCTACTTTTGACATCCTCCCTGACCTAAAAGGTACAGGAATTCCCAAGAATCACTTCTTGAGTTTTCTGCTTCGTCCCGTGCTAGCTAGACTAACGTTGCCGCTAGTCCCCGCCGCATCCAGTCCACAGACGGTTTGTTTTACTTCCAGGTCATGCCCTGACCCAGAACCGGAAGTTAATTCCAATCCGCGATTTCTAATTACTTGTGCTGCCGCCACATCACGCGGAGTAGTGTAGAAACACACCGGACAGGAATGAATGCGTTCATTCAATTCCTTCTTGCCTGTATGCGCTCCGCACTCAGGACACTGCTGAGATGTGTAGTTTTTGTCTACTTTAGCAAAGAATACACCTTGCTTAAAGCAGACCCATTGCAGGATGTTAACGAATTGACCAAAACCAGCGTCGGCACTATGTTTTGAAAACATTCCTCTCGCCCAAGAACGGAAGTCAATATCTTCAACAAATATCATCCCTGCGTCATCACACAAATGGTTAGCCAACTTAAACTGCCAGTCTTTTCGTGTATCAGTAATTCGTTGATGAATTCTCGCTATTTTACGATTGAGTTTGTGTCTGTTGTTAGAACCGAGTTTCTTATGCTTTAATCTACGTTGCAGTAATTTCAACTCGCGGTGTAGTGTTTGCAAAAAACGGGGTCTATTTATTTGTTCGTTATCGCTTGTAGCTACGAATTTCTCAAAACCTAAATCCAGTCCTCGCGGATGACCAGACATAGGAGTATCTGGTACTGATACATCTAACTGCAATGCCAACATGACAAAGTAGCCCGATGCCCGTCGCACGATCCTAGCTTGGCGTATTTCAAAACCTTCTGGAATTGGGCGAGACAAGCGTAAACTAACTCGACCCAGTTGAGGCAGTTTAAGTACATCTCCTTGAAGGGGGTTTTTACCCAATTGAGGAAACACAAATGAAGACAGACGGTATTTATTTTTGAAGCGAGGAAAGCCTAACTTCTTCGCCCTCATATCCTCAAATGCTCGATCCAGCATTCTCAAGACTTGTTGTAGGACTTGTGAATGCACGTCTTTAAGCTTATGGTATTGCTCTTTGGCTAAAGTTAGTCGCTTAGCTTGAGTGTGGTAGCCAGGATACGGTTCGTCGGCTCTAAGAATATACTCCTGCTCTATCGAACAGGCATTAACGGGTGACTTGCGGGAATTCAGCCAATCTTTGCGTTCCCGCAAAGCAAAATTCCAGACCTGACGACACACATCGAATATTCGTTCGATGGTATCGACCTGTTCTGGAGTTGGTTCTATCTTGAATTCCCATGTCATGTTTAGCATGAGAGCATTTTACATCAAATACTTTTCCGTGTAAAGTTATAGATATATCAGCAAAAAAGAGGGGTATCGAACCCCTCCTTTTTGCCCGCCTTATATCCCTGAACCTTTTAGGGCAGGGATATAAGGCGGTTCTCGATAAGCTAAGATTTGTAGAAGATTGTCGGGTTGTCTTCTTAAAAGTTTGTGATGAAAGTAGAAAAACAAATAATTTAACACTAAAGAAAAAAGATAAAAGTATATTGATTCACTTCACTTTATGTCACCCAGTCTTTGCATAATAATTCCGCCTGTTGCAGCACTGTGATTGTTGCCTTTTCTTGCTTGTCTGGGGGATAGTCGTATTTACGCAAGAGTCGTTTTACTGAAGTCCTGAGCTTGGCGCGGACATTCTCTCTGACTGTCCAATCGAGCGTGACATTGCGACGGATAGTTTGGACTAATTCGCGGGCGATCGCCTGTAGTGTCTCATCCCCTAGTAACTGTACGGCGCTATCATTGACCTCTAGGGCATCGTAGAAGGCTAGTTCGTCCTCGGTTAGACCCAAATCCTCCCCGCGTTTTTGGGCGGCGCGGATATCTTTGGCAAGGTCGATCAGTTCTGCAATCACTTGGGCTGCTTCAATCGAGCGGTTTTGGTAACGCCGGATTGTTTGTTCGAGCATTTGGGAAAAGGAGCGGGACTGGACTAGGTTTTTGCGCGAACGGGTTTTAATTTCATCGTTAAGGAGTTTTTTCAGTAGCTCAAGGGCAAGGTTACGGTGGGGAATGCCGCGTACTTCCTCTAAAAACTCGTCAGACAAAATGGAAATGTCGGGGTTTTTCAACCCAGCAGCGGCGAAGATATCTACAACCTCATCGGAGACGACAGCTTTAGAGACAATCTGCCGAATTGCCGTATCTATATCTTCCTGACTCTTGCCCCCGACAACAGTGTGTTTGGCAAATGCTGCTTTGAGGGCTTGAAAGAATCCCACTTCGTCTCGAATTGCTAGGGCTGATTCATGGGGAACTACAAGGGCAAAAGCTTTCGCTAGATCGGCGACGGCTTTCACAAACCGCTGTTGTCCGTCTGATTGCTCTAGGATGTGATTCATTGCCGCTGGCATGACGGACAAACGCTCGGCTGGCGTACCGTTGAAGAATCGGGAATAATCAAAACCGTGAAACAGATTGGTAACGATTTCGTATTTCTCTTGCATGATGGCGATCGCTGCCTCTTGAGGAATGCCCGTCTGTCCGCGATCGCCTTCAGTATAGGCTGCTAATGCTTGTTTGAGTTGGTCGGCAATGCCCAAATAATCGACGACTAGACCACCAGGTTTATCTTTGAAGACGCGGTTGACTCTGGCGATCGCCTGCATTAATCCGTGTCCCTGCATCGGCTTGTCTACATACATCGTATGCAGGCAAGGGGCATCAAAACCCGTCAGCCACATATCCCGCACAATGACGAGCTTAAATGGGTCGTTTGGGTCTTTAAATCGTTTGGCAAGTTCTTTTCGTTTGGGTTTATTGCGGATATGCTGTTGCCATGCTGCACCATCGGCAGCGGAGCCAGTCATCACGACTTTAATTGCTCCCTTATCGTCGTCGGCGTGATGCCAATCGGGGCGCAATTGGACGATCGCGTTGTACAAGTCTACGCAAATGCGGCGGCTCATACAAACGATCATCGCCTTACCGTCCATAATTTCTTGGCGGCGCTCGAAATGCTCTACAAGGTCTTTGGCAATAAGGGCAAGGCGTTTTTCTGCCCCTACTAAGGCTTCTAGTCGCGCCCACCTGCTTTTTAACTTCTCTTTTGCTGTCAGTTCCTCGCCTTCTGTGATTTCCTCAAATTGGGTGTCGATTGTGGGTTTTTCTGATTCCTCTAGTTCCAGTTTGGCGAGTCGTCCTTCGTAGTAAATGCGGACGGTTGCCCCATCTTCTACGGCGCGTTGGATATCGTAAATATCGATATAGTCGCCAAAGACGGCAGGGGTGTTTTTATCCGTAGATTCGATCGGAGTGCCAGTAAAACCAATAAATGAGGCATTTGGTAGAGCATCGCGCAGGTATTTGGCAAAACCGTATGAGGTATAAGCTATGTCATCTTCTTGTTGTGGGATAGGCAACTTGCCTGTCCCCATTTTTTCTGAGTATGGGATAGGCATCTTGCTTGTCTTTGTGATGTTCTGTGCAGGCAGGATGCCTGCCCCACAAGAAGTGTCTTCAACTTGATAAGTATTGGATGCTTCAGCCGCTAATAAGGAAGTTTGAGGTTTTAGGGGGTAGATCTCTCCTTTGTCTTTCTGCTTGGCAGGTTTGACGACTACCCTAGCTTTTAACCCGTATTGCGAACGATGGGCTTCATCGGCAATAAAAACGATGTTGCGGCGATCGCTTAGTTGGGGATACGTTTCGTTTTCGGTGCTGAATTTCTGAATCGTCGTGAAAACAACACCCCCCGATGCGACACTCAGCAGTTCTTGCAAGTGTTCTCGATTTTCTGCCTGGACGGGATTCTGACGCAACAGATCGGCGCAAGCGGCAAAGGTGCTGAATAGCTGATCGTCTAAGTCGTTGCGATCGGTGAGAATCACTAGAGTAGGGTTTGCCATTGCTGGATGTTGAATCATCTTTCCGGCATAAAATGCCATTGTTAAACTCTTGCCGCTGCCTTGAGTGTGCCACACGACACCGACGCGCCGATCGCCTTGGGGTGAAGCTGCCTCTACGGTACGGGCGATCGCAGTATTGACGGCGTGGAATTGATGATAGCCAGCCATCTTTTTAATAATGCTGTCACCGTCTACTTCAAACACGATGAAGTGTCGCAGTAAGTCTAAAAAGCGTTCTTTGGCAAAGATGCCTTTGATTAAAACTTCTAGTTCTGGGGTATTTTTGGTAGCGATTTCATTTCCGGCGATCGTCCGCCAAGGCATGAATCGTTCCCAGTCAGCGGTAAGCGTACCAACTCTAGCGGTGAGTCCGTCAGATATAACTAAAACTTCGTTGTAGGGAAACAGGCTGGGGATATCTTGTTTATAAGTTTGGAGTTGGTTAAATGCCCCTTTGATCGTGGCGTTTTCTTCCGCTGGGTTTTTCAGTTCAATAACTGCTAAGGGTAGACCGTTGATAAAGATGACAACATCGGGACGGCGATCGCGGTTGTTTTCAATAATAGTAAATTGATTGACTACTAGCCAGTCGTTATTCTCGATATTGTCAAAGTCAATTAGCCAAACTTTATCGTAAATTACCCGTCCTTGTGCTTGGTACTCGACATCGATTCCATCAGATAGTAGTTTGTGAAAGCGGCGGTTATTTTCAAATCGGCTGGGCGATTCTAATCCGATATTGACAACTTTACGCAGTGCTGCTTCGATCGCATCAAAGGGGATTTTGGGATTGATTTGTGTTAGTTGCGATCGCAGGCGATCTTCTAGTACGATATCAGCGAAGGATTGTCGTTCGGCATTGGGTTGTTCTGGGGCAATTTCTCGTCCGTGAAGGGTAGTGTATTCTAACTCCTTAAACCATGCAAGGACAGCAACTTCGACATCGGATTCTTTCATATATTTCATATCATTTAATTTAGTGAGACAGACATCCTGCTTGCACCTGACCTGACTGCATAATTACTATAAAAAATTACAAATTATTTGTACTACAACAATCTTGCATTTATTATGCAGACTAGAAGCCTGCCCCACTATTCACTGTTACTGATTGATTTGCAGTGTGGGACAATTATCTTGTATATTCTATCTTTTTCTATCTCCGCAATCTGCCAGAAAAAGGGATATTGTTCTGGAGTATTTGAAAGTTTTGCGCTGACAGGATTTTGTCTAATATATTCCCAAGTATTGTCAAACTCTTGATAATTTCTAATAATGCGATCGTAGCGTTCGGATTGCCATATAGTACCAATGTGGGGCATAACTTTCGGGATTTGTTTGGCACTATAGCTTTTAATACTATGCATAATACTAGTGAGCGACCAAAACTCGCGATCGCTTTTCGGCAATGGTTGCATTAATATGTGTACGTGGTCTGGCATGACAGCTAGAACAAATATGTCATATCTTTGATTGTTGAAGAATTTGCAAGCATCCATTACTACTTGTCTAGCTGCTGAAGTTAATTCAAGTCTTTCCCAAGTTTTAAAAGTGATAAAATATACAGCACCATCTATTTCCCAGTGGGGTAACTCTCTGTATTTAATTTTAAGTTTTGGCTCTGTCATTAAAATTACTTTGAATAAAAGAAATTAACAATATTTGTGGGATGGGCATCTTGCCCGTCCAGTCTCAGATTTACTTGTTAGGGCAGGCTGGAAGCCTACCCCACAAGAAATGATTGCTAGTTTTATTAGTTTTCAATAAAATAAATGGATGATTTTTTATATTTTTAAATATGTCTACATTTTTGTGATTTAGATTTTTCAAAAACAATGATAGTACAACAGCATTAACTGATGAGCTTTTAAGGTTTCGATTGCATAGGCATGACCTGTTAAATTACTAAATTCAACCTCAAAAACTCCAGGTTCATATTCTTCTACAATTGTTCCAACTTGTCCTTGATATAAACTGATTTCAGGTAAATCTTCTAAAAGGGCAACGACATCGAGTAATTTCATTTAGCTTAACTAGCTTCTGCTAGAGAACGAACGGTGAGAATTTCATCATTTTTTAGGGGTTTAAGATCTGATTTTGGTACTATGACTACAGCGATCGATTCACCAGTGGCGCTGAAAACTTCTAAAACACAGCCATCTTCACCACTGCTAGGATGAGGGACAAAATCAATTAGGGTTGCAACATCACCTATTTTTAACTGATGTTCTGATAAGTCGCGGGTTAAAGCTACACGTTGGTAGAATTCAAAGTTCATTTTTGAATTTTTTAGATTCAATTGGGTGACTAAAATAAAAGCTAATTTCAATCTATTGCTGTAGTTAAGTTATTTTTTTAATAGTTTGGAATTGACTGACCTGTAACAATGGAATAAAGTACATCTGGGTCTAAATCGGCTTCGTTTGACCAACTAATCGTTCCTATTTCTGGATTGACTTGCACTTGAGAAAAGTAGGCTCGATCTTGCAGTGGTGCAAATATTCCTGTGAATTGGATAACCTGACTGATATCAACAATTCCTTCTGTTCCATCTTCAAAGCAAAGGTATAGTTGATATCCTTCTAAGGGTTTAACTGAGATAATATCTTTGAGCATAGATTACTCCAGTGGTGGAATTTTCTGTAGTGGTTCGTTTTGCCTTGCTAACTCCCAGTTTGACATGAGTTCTGTTTGGTGAAGGGTTGCCCATTCAATTACAAGTCCTTGCACTCTGGAGGTTAGTTGTCCTTCAAAGAGAGTAAGGTTTTGAATGGCTATGAGGGCTTTTTGTTGACTATAGCGTACATGAAAATGAGGTGGCGGGTGGTCGTTGTAGTACATAGTGATGACGATGCCGAAGAAGCGGCTGATTTCAGGCATTAGGCGACATCCTCCAAAATTTTTTCGGCTTCCTTCACTCGAATTTCGCCTGACATGAGTTTGGGGAGTAGGGTATCGCGGGTGGCTATGAGAGTGCGAGATTCTACTCGGTTGGAAATAATTTTATCAAATAGAGCATTAGCCTTTTGATTAAAGGATTTAATCAACGAATCTGGTGGAATTACCAGCCGAGCACTCTCGATACCTGATGCACTAATATTTGGCTGAGCACTGCCGTCAGCAATTGATATTATTTGATCGACCAAATCCGTTTCTAAAAGAGCACAATATACAAACCACACAAACCCACCATACTTTTTAAGTGGTGAAATTCTTGCAACTCGTTGATTGAGAAGACTGAGTAGCTGTCGATTCAGGATTAACGCAAACTTGCCTACAGTAGCTCCAGTCATTGCCATTACAAGTTCGCCATTCTTTAGCCAATAATCTGAAGTTTTATGTGCTATTTGATTAGGAATATATTGAATATCGTCGATATCAACAGTACCGTCTTCTCTAATATTTTTGATTTTGATGACTGGGTATCCTCCCTCTTGCATAAAATCCTTACTTTTATAAGCAAATCCTCCTTGAACAACACAAAGATTAGCTAGCGAACCCAGCATCCATCCTTTCGGAATTTCCCCTAGTGACGAATCTTCAAATGAATCAGGGAAAAGGGCAGTAGTTGCAGCGTCCATACCTACTGGCTGTCGTCCCTCCAGCTTGGCACGAACAGGATCGAAGTCTACAAACCAGGATTTGAAGATTGCAGAGGCGATCGCCTCTAGATTCCGGTTCATCTGCTGATTTAGCTCGATTTTGTCGTCAAGAGTGCCGAGAATGTGTGCGATCGCTTTTTGTTCAGAGTAAGAAGAAGGAATACTAACAGCTAGGGAGTGAATATGGTTGCGATTGAGGGTTGGAACTCCACTGCCAACATTAAATCCCTTAAAATCGATGCTACAGAGCAGATAGTAAACAAATCTTGGATAATTTCCTTTAAAGTCTTTTACCCAAAGTGTTGTGTTGAGTGGCCAGAAGTCATCCGTTATAAACTGAGCGCCACCTATACTACCGCTTCTTCCTATCACAACACCTGGAGACTTGACTGGAGCTTTGTCATGTCTACCCACTATGCCAGTAGATGCAACTACTGGTACTGTACCGGAACGACGGTTTTGTGCAGGTAGATCAAAACCTCTTTGTAAAGTAAGAACATCGCCAAGGGCTGTTTTAATCCAATTACCCGCCATATTCCAACCCCTGTAAATTCTGCCGGATTATTGTCTCTAGCAGTGCTGACTCCTTAAACTGCTCCTCCAACTTCACCGCCAGCAACCGCATCTTCTCCTCGATCGCCTCGCCGTCATCCTCGGCTTGCTCGGCTCCCACATACCGCCCTGGCGTGAGAACGTAACCATGAGCCGCAATTTCATCAAGCTTTGCACTCTTGCAAAAACCAGGGATATCTGCGTACTCACCCGCGCCTTTATCTCCCCGCCAAGCGTTGTAAGTTTGGGCAATTCTGGCGATGTCTTCCTCTGTCAATTCGCGGTGTACTCGGTCAATTAACACCCCCATCTTTCGCGCATCGATAAATAGGGTTTCGCCACTGCGATCGCGGAATTTACTGTTTTTCTTAT
The DNA here is from genome assembly GCF_003015105.1 of Chroococcidiopsis sp. CCALA 051. NCBI lineage: Bacteria > Bacillati > Cyanobacteriota > Cyanophyceae > Chroococcidiopsidales > Chroococcidiopsidaceae > Chroococcidiopsis > Chroococcidiopsis sp. CCALA 051. The sequence goes on from NZ_PYCI01000039.1 coordinate 32,456, forward strand.
TCCTTGTCAAAAACCAAAGACAAGCGGGAATCGCGGTGTTGTAGAATAAATTTCCTGGCAGCGCCACCATGCAATCAACTAAATCCGCTTCTGCGATCGCCTTACGAATCTCGCCTTCCCCTGACTGATTAGAACTCATCGAACCATTCGCCAACACAAAAGCCGCGATGCCATTTGGGGCTAAGTGGTGGATCATGTGCTGCACCCAGGCATAATTGGCATTGCCTACAGGTGGAGTATTGTATTTCCAGCGTCCGTCTTCTAACAGGCGATCGCCGCCCCAATCACTCATATTGAAGGGGGGATTAGCCAGAATAAAATCAGCCTTCAAATCCTTATGTAAGTCGTTGTGGAAGCTATCGGCATTTTGGGAACCGAGATTGCCATCAATCCCCCGAATCGCCAAATTCATCTTGCATAGTTTCCACGTCGTCGGGTTCGACTCTTGCCCGTAAATCGCCAAATCGCCAATCCTTCCGCCGTGCGCCTGCAAGAACTTTTCCGACTGCACGAACATACCGCCCGAACCACAGCACGGATCGTAGATGCGCCCCTTATAGGGCTGAATCATTTCGGTCATCAGTTTAACCACGCAACGGGGAGTGTAAAACTGTCCGCCCCGCTTACCTTCAGCACTGGCGAACTGACCTAAGAAATATTCGTAAACCCCACCGAGAATGTCTTTTGTGCGACTGGCGCTATCTCCTAGCCCAATCGTACCGATCAGGTCGATTAACTCACCTAGTAGTTGCTTATCGAGGGCAGGGCGAGCATAGTCTTTAGGCAGAACACCTTTAAGTGAGGGGTTTTCCTTCTCAATTTCCACCAATGCATCATCGATTAACTTACCGATGGTGGGCTGTTTGGCGTTGTCTTGTAAGTGCGACCAACGCGCCGCAGCAGGAACCCAAAAAATATTTTCAGCCGTGTATTCGTCGCGATCTTCGGGGTCAGCTAAAGGATCGGCAGCGATTTTTTCGTATTGTTCCGCAAATGCATCCGATATGTACTTGAGGAAAATTAGACCGAGGGCAACGTGCTTGTACTCCCCTGCATCCATGTGACCGCGCAGTTTATCCGCCGCCGCCCACAATTTCTCCTCAAATCCTAGTCCCGCAGACAGGATGCCTGCGCTACGTGGTTCTGCACTCTTTTTGCCCCGTCCCATGCGATCGCACCTGCTCCCTCATCCACGAAAAGGGCGATCGCGGCTCGATTATTGCAAGATCGGATTTGATGCCCTAATATTCTATGGTTCGAGCATAAAAATTAGACTGTCCAAATGTCCTCGGCAGGATTACGGCATTGATAAGCAGCATTTATAAGTAAGTTGTGGTTAGTTAAGCGTAATTACGGTTGTCGATCGGGTTTTTTGAACTGAAGCGGATTACAGCCAGCGATCGGGATAGGATGCGATCGCACCCGTAAAATTTGACATTGAAGCCCAAGAAAGTAGGTTAGGCATCTTACCTGACTAGTCTTGTGTCAAGCACCTAAAACCCCTTTCTCCCTCAAGCTTGCGATCGAAGGACACTGTTTCTTGGCAATCTGCATGAATCGCGATCGCCCCAATTATTAAATAATTGGAAAAATTGGCTCTACCCTGTTTTGCTCTTTGCAATGCCTGATAAACCGCAGAACGGTTCTCGAACTCGAAAGTAGGGCTTTGCATCATCTCTAAGGTATTAAGAATTTCCTCTCTACCAAATTTATAGGGGTTGCCTCGCAAAACCCACACTAATTCGCACAGTACAATGTTGGCGATGAAGCACAGTTGCCCGCTTTCTATTACCTCACAAGCTTGTTGCCACTGGCTTTCGTCATCCCGTGTTAGCGAAGCAAGACATTCGTATCAAGTCCAATCACTCGTACCCAGGTGCGATCGCTTGCTCCATTTCCTCGATCGTTGCTGCTTTCATTCCCTCACGGTGCAGAATTCCCGACAACGCTTTGGCAGGAACATTTAAGGGGATAACTTTTACCTGTCCGTCAGCATCAATGACCTCAATTTACCAAATTCCCATATTGATAGATGCCCTACAACTAGACCTACAATTACGATTGTTGTGGTTTGCAGTTGAGCATCTAGAGGTAAGTAACCTTGAAACTCGTGTCCGATCCCGCGATCGCTGACAAAATTAGCAGAATGAAGGAACGAGTCCGGTGGCAAGATCCTGTCATTCAACGACGAGGAATTGACCAAACTCGGCTAGTGCTGGAAGACAATCGAGCGGACGATCCAGAGTTTTCGTTTTTAGTTATCGGCGATACTGGCACTGGTTCGCACCGATATAATAATCCCCAACGCGAGGTAGCTGGACTATTGCAGCCGCATCTTGCCGACAGTAGTTTTATGCTACATACGGGCGATGTCATTTATCTAGTTGGATCGAGCGAGTTTTATCTGGATAATTTCATCAAGCCTTATCGAGAGTTTTTAGTCGGTGGCGAAAATCCCAAAGCGATCGCCTACGATCGCATGGTTTTTAAGTCGCCAATCCTACCAGTTCTAGGAAATCACGATTATTACAATTTGCCATTATTATTTGGCGCAATCTCTTTGACGACATTACCCGTGCGCCGTCTGCTTAAATTTAGAAGAGACTTTGATGTAGGTTGGCACGGATCGAAACAAGGTGATGCTTATGCACGAGCATTTTTAGATTATCTCAAAGCGTTGAGACTACCTGGCGAATTAGATAATCACTTAAATAGACACTACACGGCGAAAACAGATACGGGTTATTGCTTGCGCTACGAACCCGGGCATTTTACTCGCTTGCCCAATCGTTACTATACTTTTCGCTATGGCGGAATTGATTTCTTTGCTTTAGATTCCAACACGTTTAACGACCCGATCCCACTATCAACCACCCCAGAGGGAGAAGCACGTCGTCAGCAGTTAATACAGCGCCGCGATCGCCTAGAACAAGAAAAGCTACAAATTCTTGACGCATCAGACAAACTGAATCCCGACGATCCCGACGATGCAGAACAACTAGACGATTTGCAAGTCAAACTGTCGCAGATTGAAGAAATTATTGTCGATATCGAAAAGCAATTAGCTATTAACAAAGCAGTTGTCACCGACACCGAACAACTCGATTGGTTGCAACAGCGATTAATTGAATCGTGGCATACAGATGAGGTACGGGGTAGGGTGCTGTACTTCCATCATCCACCCTATGTGACTGAGGCGACAAAATGGCATCAAGCGCAAACTTTAGCAGTTCGCGATCGCTTGCGTAACGTCCTCAATGGAGTCGCTGAGGCTGTGGGTTCTCTTCCCCAAGGTCGTCCGATTGTCGATCTAGTTTTAAACGGTCACGCCCACTGTTTAGAATACCTAAAAACAATGGACACGGGACACGCTGACTCCAATATCAATTGGATTGTTTGTGGTGGAAGCGGTTACAGCTTGCGCCGCCAGCGCCAAGAGGGGACAGATCTAATGGAAGGAGAGGCGGAAGAAAGGTTAGTAGCGCGATCGCATCTGTTTGTCGGTCGCAACGGTTATGCTACCGAAAAACGTCGCCCCTACACTTGTTTGCGAATTGACGTACAAGATGGTTGTCCCCCTAAATTTGTCATCCGTCCTTTTGTTACCGAACGATATCAAAAGCAGTGGCACAGATACGCGATCGATCCTTTTACGATTTGAATAGTATTGGTAATGGCGAGAAGTGAGGAGTGAGGCGATCGCGCTTGCCGAGGTTTATGCCAAAAATTCAACTCTACGACTCACGACTCATTTAAACAGGATCGACCGCTACAAAAGTCGTAAAAATCTTGTCACCCACATCGTTAATTTGATGCTGAATGCGATCGAGAAATTCATGCAGTCCAATATTGACAATTTCCTCAATTGTGATGTATTCCAATTCCGATCGCGATCGACCGAGTGCGCGTTCGGCGGGATTTTGCCAAGTACCGATGGGAGTTCCAGTAATTTGATGTAGCGATTGCTCTGCTTGGAGTAAGCAAAATTGAATCGAACGAGGAAATTCGCGGTTGAGAATCAAAAATTCCGCTACAGCTGTAGGCGCAATGCGATGTCGTCCCCATTTACGATACATCTCGTAAGCACTCGCAGATTTTAGCAATGCTATCCATTGCAACTGGTCTAGAGTCGTCCCCACATCTTTAGCTGAAGGTAGCAAAATATAGTATTTTACATCTAAAATTCGAGCAGTTTTATCAGCCCGTTCTAACAAACGTCCAATTTGTCCGAAATGCCAACCTTCATTGTGCGTCATGGTTGCATTCATCACCCCAGCAAACAAGTGACTGGCTAGCTTGACTTCAGCAAAAAAATTCGACCATTCAGGAACGGTATGAGATTGAGCCGCTTCCTTGACTAGGAAGTAAAATGCATTTACCCGTTCCCACATTTCCGAGGAAATAATTTCACGGATCGATCGCGCGTTCTCTCTAGCAGCAAACAAGCAAGAAGCGATCGAATTAGAATATTCGCGATCGAACGTTAAGAACTGAATCACATTTTCTGCTGTCGCTTCACCGTAGCGTTCTTGAAATAATGATAAATCTCCTGTAGTTAAAATCAAAGGTTTCCACTGCTGCGCTTCTCCCGTAGGAGCATCCAACAATAGAGTTAAATTAACATCAATAAAACGGGCAACATTTTCTGCCCTTTCTACATAACGGTTTAACCAGTAAATTGAATCAGCAACTCTGCTTAGCATAATCGGTTATCAGTTATCAGTTATCAGCGATCGGTGGCTAGTAGCTGAATTCTTCATCTAGCCACTAGCCACCAGCCACTATCCACTCATTTACATACCACCCAAGTATCTTTACTCCCTCCACCTTGGGAGGAGTTGACGACTAGAGAACCTCTTCTGAGGGCAACGCGGGTTAGTCCACCTGGATTGACGTAAATTTCTTTGCCGTAGAGGATATACGGTCGCAAGTCTACGTGACAGCCTTCAAATTGGTCTTCTAGAATGGTTGGCACGCGAGACAAACACAAAGTTGGTTGGGCAATGTAGTTGCGCGGACTAGCCTTAATTTTTTCGGCAAATTCTTGGCGTTGTTCTGGGGTAGCAGAAGAACCAATGAGCATTCCGTAACCACCAGATTCATTCGCTGCTTTGACAACTAACTTATCGAGATTTGCCAAAACATGAGCTTGTTGATTTGGTTCCCAACAAAGGTACGTAGGAACGTTAGATAAAATCGGTTCTTCGCCCAAATAGTAACGAATCATCGCTGGAACGTATGCGTAGATGACTTTATCATCAGCTACACCAGTTCCTAGTGCGTTAGCCAGCCCCACTCTACCCGCACGATAGACTTCCATCAGTCCAGGTATGCCTAATAAAGAATCGGGGCGAAATGCTAAAGGATCGATAAAATCGTCGTCAATCCGGCGATAAACGGCATCAACGCGCTTTAAGCCTTTGGTAGTCCGCATTTGTAGGTAGCCATCCGCCACTACCAAATCTCGTCCTTCTACCAACTCCACACCCATCTGCTGTGCTAAGAAGGAATGCTCGAAGTAAGCTGAGTTATAAATTCCTGGTGTTAAAACAACTACCGTTGGATCGTAGAGTTGAGGAGGAGCCAGGTTGAGTAGGGTTTCTAGTAAATGACTGGGATATTCCTCAACGGGCTGAATTGTCATCGACTCAAAGACTTTGGGAAAAGTGCTTTTCATGACGCGACGATTTTCCAGCACGTAGGAAACGCCAGAAGGACAGCGCATGTTATCTTCTAGCACGTACCAACGACCATCGCGATCGCGCACTAGGTCTGTTCCGGTAATATGACACCAGATCCCACCAGGCGGTTTTAGTCCAATACAAGGCTTTAAAAATCCCGTAGCCGATTCGATTAACTCGCTCGGAATCACGCTATCTCTGATAATTTTCTGCTCGTTATAAATATCGTTGATAAACAAGTTCAGGGCAAAGATCCGTTGCTTCAGTCCCTTTTCTAGAGACTGCCATTCTTCGGCTGAGACAATGCGAGGAATGATGTCAAAGGGAAAAATCCTTTCTGTACCTTCACCCTCACTGTAGACATTAAAGGTGACTCCCATGTTCATCAAAGCAATTTGCGCTGCTTGATGTCGCCGTTGTAATTCTCCAGCTGGTAGAGAATTAATTCTTTCTAGCAGTGGAATTGCCTCCGCACGAGGTTTGTCTTTAGTGACGAATAGCTCGTCGTAAAAGTCTCCTGGTTCGTAATTGTCGAATCGCACAATAGAAAGGGTAGGGGTAAGGGGGAAAGTCGTAAGTCGTAAGTCGTAAGTCGTAAGTCAGAAGTTCTTCCGACTTGCTACTTTTTAGCGATCGCAGTTTGTCTGTCGTCAATATTGAATTACCTTACCAAATAGAATATCGATCGCATTTCAACTGTAGTTTTGACTACAAAATCAATTGTTAATTCGTAAATAAGGGGTAGGTAGTGGCGCTTTGGCTGGGGTGAAACCAGCCTGAGAATTCAACTACTCATGGGCGGAACTCGCGCCACAATACCTTTTTTCAGTGGTTCCGGTCGCTCCGACCATGGCAGCAGACCGTCGTTCTTAGCATGATACTTGCTAGCGCACTCGAGTATGGCAGCAGCGCTATCTTCAGCTGGTAGTGTCCCAAATACGTAAGTACACTTTCCTGCTGCCGCAAACGTCACAACGCAGGGAGAGTTACACGCACTCATGCACTCCACCGCTTGTAAAGAAAATTCTGGTGCGAGTTGCCACTCTTCATAAAGTTGGGTTAAGCGATCGAACAAGATTTGACCACCACTCACTCCCACTCGTTTACCGTCCTGCCAAGTACTGGCGCAGGTTGTACAGACAAATACAGTGTGTTTCTCGTTCATAAATGTTGCAAAACTTAATAAAGTTTGTTAAGTTTATTTAAGACAAAGTAACAAATAGACAAAAACAACCTCATGACACGCTCTGGATATATTACTTCACCTGGCGAAGGCGAAAAGCTCAACAATTTCGCAGTCGAACCCAAAATGTATGTAGATGAGACCCCTCGCATTGGTTTTACCGAGTACGCAGAACTACTCAACGGGCGTTTAGCAGCAATTGGTTTTGTGGCTTTGATTGCAATGGAAGTATTGACTGGTCACGGCATCTTTGGGTATTTAGCTGGTTTAGGACAGTAGATATTAGAGCCTGCATTGCGATCTGATGGAGAATCAAGAGTCGTAGAGGCGGGTGCGCGCAAACAAATTTACAACCTCAGCAGTAAACCAGGAGTCAAAACCCGCCCGTACAGGAGTCGGGAGTGAGAAAGAATCTTCATTCCTGGTTGTGAATTCCATTCATGATGTTCTCTTGTGCGCATTCAAACTCCATCTGCGTTCTACGAGTATTAAATTTTTTAAAATCTAGCGCTTTTGCAAGAACTCTGTTGTTGGTAGTTGATAGTAAATTGCCATCAACTATGAGCCATTAACTATAGCAATCCTATTTGATTCATGGTGGAGCAAGCTTCTAGCCTGTGGCAGGCTAGAAGCCTACTTTACAAATCATTTAAAACTGCTATGTCAACAGTTCTAATTAGGAAGAGTGATTGATGGGCGTTGATTCTGGTAGGTTAATAGCAGGATTGCGCGTGAAGAACCCTATGGGCATCAACTTAAAACCAGCATGGTGAACGGGCATAACAGGCCAGTCTTCAGGGCGAGGAACGTGGGTAGTACCGAACGTGTACCAAGCTACCAAGTCTTGACCTATAAGCGGTTCATTATCCGCAACAAGGGTAGGTAAGCCCTGTTGGGAGTTGCTTTGGTTGGGATATTCTCCTCCAGCGTGGAGTTCTTTAGGTTTATACTTAGTCACCCAGAAATGGTGAGTAGCGAAGCCCGCGCGATCGCGAATTGTTGCGTCTTGGCGGGGAAAAAAGACTGTATTTCCAGACGGCATGAGCATATAACTCGTGGGTGCGCCGAGTTGATTTTTGCGAGTCGTACTGGCGATCGCCCATTTTCGATTTTCTGCCATACTGAGATCTCGGACGGCGCTTTTTTCTGTTGTTAGCGGCGCGTCTTTGGCAACAAATGCATTGCCTTGAGGGTTATTTGCACCGATAGGTAGGGATTGAACCGTCATTTCCATCGGCATATTTGCTTCACCGTCTACATCCAGATCTAACCGAAAGTTAAAAAAGTGCTGGTGATTGACACCGACAATGTTTTTGGCGATTAACTTGCCGTAGGTATCTCGATTTGCAGTGGTGACAGAATCCGATCCTTGGGCTAGAACAATTCCATGCAAGTCAGCACGAACGTCTAAAGAACCATCCTGGTGAAAGATCCAGTTGATGGCATAGTCGTAATTACCGATCGCGGCTGTCGTTGTGACAATGAGCTGGCGATCGCGTCGGACATCCTTGCGTTCGGATCTATAATCGTAGTGCTTCCACAACACGCCATTATCTTTTTCATAGATCCCGATAACATCAGGCATGGCATAAGGTTTGCCTTGCGAGTCTGCTAGCACTGCATCTAGCAATACCCCATTTTCAGGAACTTCTTTGCCTAGTTCCTGAGTATTAGTTAGCGTACCGAAATTGTATTCTCCGACATCAAAGGCATTGCGAAACGACCACTGCGGATTGGGATCGCCATAGGGAACGACCATTTCAGATAGGCTGGCACGATACATGACTGGACGAAATTCGCGACCGTCTTCATGCTGCATTTGGTAAAGGATCAAGCCATCCCGTGGATGCATCATGTAGCGGAATTTCCACCCCTGCCAACTCACTTCATTACCATTGAGTTTGAAGGTGTGACCGTTTGGTTGCAGGATTTTTAGTAACTTGGCTGCCGTTCTTAGGGGGCTAAGCGATCGCGGATCGTAGTCCCAATTTTCCTTGGAGAGAGCTACGACACCCGTATCGCTAAAACTAGCCAGTTTTTTCGCATTGAGATCGACAGTTGCAACGACTCCCTCTATTGGCGTGCCGTAATAGTTCCAGCGATCGCCTTTGAAGTAAGATAACGTGCGACACAGACGCGCCCCACTTGACTTTTCTGCTTCAGTCACCAGCCCTACTGCCCAGCCTTCAACGACAACTTGTTTGAAGTCAGTAATGCCTCGCTTCCTCATGGCTGCTTGCCAGCGCGGATCGGCTTTAGTGACTGCCGCTGCTATTTCATATTCTGGTTCCATGATGGCTGGCTGCACGCCAGGAATCTCTTGCCAGGATGATAAAACCGCAGCTTTAGCTTTAGTTTTAGGTTTTAAAGTTACAACAGCTTCGTAGGTTTTGTTTTGAGAGCGATCGTAAACCACGGCAAAAACTTCTCGTTTGAAGGGTCGTCCTGGCTTGAAATTCAAGACTTCTGTTTTATCTGGTTCATTCAGAGCAACGATGGGAAAGTGAATTTCCTGTTGGGGCATTTTTTGTTTAATGAGTGCAACGGCTGCTGTAATCTCTTGTGCCGTTAATGAATCGAGTGGATGAGTAGGGGTGACTATTCGAGCTAGAGAGATTTGAATCGAACCGATGGCGATCGCGACTACGATAAACATGGCTATAGATAACCAAAATTGCTTTCGCCGCTTCGAGAATAACTGGGAAAGAATTTGCAACATAGGAAAACTTCTGCGCTGTCAGATTTGTAGCCTTGGCTATCGCACTAAGGCATCTGCTTGCTTCTGGGTGGTAATAATAGCGCGATCGGGAACTTTTACGCCGTTTTGCAGCGTTACGCCCACCACTATAGCCTCGCTGCCGATTGTCACGTCATTACCAACTTTAGAACGAAATAATACAGTATCATCTCCAATTGTGAGATTATCACCAACTTCGAGAGGTCCGTGAAAAACGATGTTATCGCTCGTATCTAAGTTTTTACCAATATGGATGCTCGTACCTTTGAGCGCATGAAACGTGACTCGATCCTCAATTTGGGCATTCTCTCCAATAATAATTGGCGTGCCTTCATCAGCACGAATTGAAGTTCGCTGTCCCACGGTGCTATTATTGCCAAGCCTGACATCTCCAACGATGCGAGCAAACTCATCGAGTTTCACATTCTGACCGATCGTGGGTTTGACTGGTTTCGGATTCCAAGATGTTTTTGGTGCTGTACTAACACCCGTTACGGCATCAAATCCTGCTTCTTCGTATAGGTGGCTGTAGTTTTCAGCAAACTCAGCATTGACTTCTAATACTTCTTCTTGAAACTTAGAATTAGCTTCCGTTTTGAGTGGGAGAGCATCAGCCTGCGCTTGAGTTGTAATAACTGCCCCAATTGGTACTAAACGGTTTTTGCCAATCCGCACGTTCGACAGAATCGCACCATGCAGTACAAAAGCACCGTCTTCTAGCACTACGTTGCGCAAGCGAGTATGAAAACCGATAAAGGTGAAGTTGCCAATTTGTGAATTCTCAATATTTGCCTGATGAGCAATACTCACTCGTTCGCCAGTACTACTTGATTTTGCTGCACAAGCACTTGGAGGAGCCGTATTTCTACGGAGGGCTAGAAATAAAATATTGTCTTGAAAATTAGTCCGATCGCCAATACAAATGCGAGTGTCGGGTTCCGCTCGGATGATAGTGTTACTAGCAATAAAAACTTTTCGCCCAATTAAAATATTACCAAAAAACTCATCCAACGGACTAATAAAGCTAGAATTAACTACGATTTTAAATGGTTCAAATAAACTGGTCGAACCCTGAGACTGAACGTTAACAACAATCGTATTTAGTGTAAAAATAATAACAATCAGACCGAGGAACACGAAAAGCTTCAACCTACTTTTAGCATTCTTTAACATAGATTATTTACCAAAAGTCATGGCAAGTTGTGTATTTAGAAGCTTAACTTGAAGTTCTAAGGTTGAATAGTTCGCCATAATAATAATATAAGATGCGATTTATCAAAATCACAACTTTTGTCTGTACTTACATCTCTAATCGTAAATTTTAAAGCGGGACAACAGCACATTGTTTTTCTAAATTGAACGCTTATTTGGCAGGTTTTTAATTTGTAAACTCGTTCAGTAGAAGTAGGTTGAAAAAAATGACCTGCATTTACCAACTCAACAACTAAAGCATTAGGCAATCCAGTGCGAAAATGTTCGATAAATTATTATTTTGGAGGCAATGCAAAACCTTTCATACCTTCAGCGATCGCGATCGGCTTTTGCCTCATAGCTGGGAAGCGCGAAGCATGAGCGTAGCGATCGCCTCTGCACCTTCCTCTCAGCTTTCATCGCACCACGCAATTCACTGCTCCCTGCTCGTGCGCTCCCTGATAACTGACTTGAGAGTGATGGCAAGGGAGGATGGTAATGTGAAAATAGCGCCAGACATTCTGATATTCCAAGCAAAGTGTCACAGTGCTAAGTGCAATCACGAATATAGATCGAAAATTCCAAATAGCGCGATCGCCCTTTTTGAGAAGTTTACAGTTGCAAACGCTCGGTCAGGAACAATAACCTATTCCATGAATATCCTTGAAGTCTCCACTACTCCCTTTACCGACCAGAAGCCAGGTACTTCTGGTTTGCGAAAAGCGGTCAAAGTGTTTCAGCAACCCCACTATTTAGAAAACTTCGTCCAATCCATCTTCGATAGTCTCGAAGGTTGTCAGGGACAAACTTTAGCTTTGGGTGGTGACGGTCGTTACTACAACAGAAAAGCGATCCAAATTATTTTGAAAATGGCTGCTGCGAATGGTTTTAGCCGAATTAAGGTCGGTCATCGCGGCATTCTCTCTACTCCTGCGACTTCCTGTATTATTCGCCAATACAAAACTTTGGGCGGAATTATTCTCTCTGCCAGCCACAACCCAGGTGGGGTAGATGGGGACTTTGGCGTAAAATATAATACTGGCAACGGTGGACCCGCACCGGAAAAGGTAACTGAGGCAATCTACGCCCGTAGTAAAACAATCGATCGCTACAAAATTCTGGATGCGCCAGATATCGATTTAGATACGTTAGGTGAGTCTCGGTTGGGCGAGATGACGGTTGAGGCGATCGACTCAGTTCAAGACTACCAAAAGTTGATGGAGTCGCTATTTGATTTCGATCGCATTCGTCAATTTCTCACCTCTGGTAAACGCATCTGCATTGATTCCATGCACGCAGTCACGGGTCCCTATGCCCGGGCAATTTTCGAGCAAAGCTTGGGCGCACCGCAAGGTACGGTAGTCAACGGTACGCCTTTAGAAGATTTTGGCGGCGGACACCCAGACCCAAATTTAGTCTATGCCCACGACCTCGTAGAAATTCTGTTTGGAGACAATGCGCCTGACTTTGGTGCTGCTTCCGATGGAGATGGCGATCGCAATATGATCTTGGGCAAACATTTCTTCGTCACCCCTAGCGATAGTTTAGCAGTGCTGACAGCCAACGCTAAATTAGTCCCTGGTTATGCTTCAGGACTTGCTGGAGTTGCAAGATCTATGCCCACAAGTCAAGCGGCGGATCGCGTAGCGGCTAAATTGGGAATTGATTGTTACGAAACTCCGACGGGATGGAAGTTTTTTGGCAATCTCCTCGATGCAGGCAAAGCCACCCTGTGCGGGGAAGAAAGTTTTGGTACGGGTTCCAACCACATTCGCGAAAAAGATGGGCTGTGGGCGGTGTTATTTTGGTTGAATATCCTTGCCGTGCGCCAACAATCGGTAGAACACATCGTGCGCGAACACTGGCAGACATACGGACGCAATTATTACTCGCGCCACGACTATGAAGGAGTAGATAGCGATCGCGCCAACACCTTAATGGAAAAGCTGCGTTCTGTCGCCCCCACACTCAAAGGTAAGCGTTACGGACAATATGAAGTCGAATATGGAGACGATTTCAGCTACACCGACCCGATTGATGGTAGTATCAGCAGCAAACAAGGCGTGCGGATTGGTTTTGTTGACGGCTCTCGGATCGTCTTCCGCCTTTCCGGTACAGGAACCCAAGGAGCAACATTGCGGGTTTACTTTGAAAGCTACGAAGGTGACTCTAGCAAACAAGATCTAGAGGTACAACAAGCGCTAGCCGAACCAATTGCGATCGCCCAGGAAGTTGCTCAAATTCGCGAATATACTGGCATGTCAAAACCGACGGTGATTACTTAATCAGTTATCAGTAGTCAGTTATCAGTTATCGTAAGCCGTAAGTGTTTTTTTACTTACGACTTACGACTTACGACTTATTACTTACCCCTGTGTTATGGCAAAAACTCTGGGAGAACAGCTTTTAGCAGTGACTGTACGACGCTCTGGCGATGCAGGAACTCATTCCAATTGCTGTAGTGTCTGTGGGCAACCATTGGGTAATGATACAACTCCTAGCGATCGCCAAGTTGTAACTGAATCAGATTCAAGTCAAATACTCGTTTTTGGGCTAACTGTACTCATCGGTTTACCCATGCTTTGTGGTGGACTGTATCTACTCGGAAGTACGCTAGCAGATCTGCAAACTAAAGGGAATCGCGCGAATCCGGCGATCGTCAATCGTTGCAACGCTCCCGCGCGCTAGCACTGATTATGCGATCGAATAGGTATCAAAATCTGTTTCTTGACTCCCGACTCCCCTGTACGGGCGCACATGTAGGGGCGCACCGCTGTGCGCCCCTACCGACTCCCGCTTTTTACAGCAAGCACTGACGAATAAGTCAACTTTTCTATAGTTTCACAACAAAACACAATGTTTAATTCCTAACTAATAGTTAAGTTGCAAATACTACCATTTTGCATGGTTGCCAATACTACTATCCTAATGACCTAGCGTTACAACAAAAGGGTAGGAGAGCAAAACCATGAAATTTAGCCAGAATACAACTATTAGCAGGTTGCGTTGGTGGCAACTGCCTGTTTTGCTCTCTTTTGTGTCTCAGTTACCTGTCAGCACCACTCAAGCCGCTCCGATTCAAGGGGAGTGTAAAGCTAATACTGATGCAGTTCCCAGAATTGCTCTCGTTTCGGCATTTTCTGGTGAGGCAGATCGATTTATTGATGAAATGCGTTTGAATGACGGTCAAAATAAATTCGATGGCTGTCTAAATATTAACGGACATCGCTTTAGTAAGGGAAAATTGCGCGGTAAGAATGTCGTTGTCGTGCTGACTAATATTAGTATTGTCAACGCTACAATGGTGACGCAATTGACGCTAGACAAATTTAACGTCTCGAAAGTAATTTTTAGCGGGATCGCAGGTGGAGTTGGTGGAGTTGGGGCAAACGATGACGACCCTAATACCCCGAACGAGACACCCATCGGTTCGGTAACGATCCCCAAACGTTGGGGTTTCCCTCAAGAAACGTATTTCAATAATACGGCGGAAATCGTACCGTGTGCGTTCTCACCTGGACTTCAGCTCAATCACGTCTTGCAAGACCCCTTAGAGGAAGCTAAAACTTGCAATTTTTTACTGGGACAAGCATCAGAACCAGGGCAAGCTAACCCAGCAGGAATCTTTCAACCAGATGCGAAGAATGCTTTTTTACGCAATACAAATGTCAGTTCCGATCGCGCACCGCAATTTTATTTCAACCAAAACAACGAACAAATCATCCGTCAAGTTCCATTCCCAGGTGCGTCTGTTAACCCAGAGACAGACCAGGACTTAAAATTTTGGTTTACAGTTGATGAGACAATGTTTAAAACAGCAAGTCAGCTAGAAGTTAAGTTATTGGACTGTCCCCAACTCGACCAAACGGGAAATTGCGCTACTACGCCGATCGATCCACCACCTCAATTGATCGTCGGTCAAAATGGGGTAGCTGGACCTACATTTGTCGATAACGCCCAATATCGGAGATTTCTGGCAACAACCCTTAATTTTGACGAACAGGGCAACCGCAACGCCGACACGGATGTATTAGTTGTCGATATGGAAACCACCGCATCGGCAATGGTAGCCTATTCTAATAACGTCCCTTTTATTGCTGTCAGAAGCGTTTCCGATTTAGCGGGTGGTGGCGAAGAGGCAGCAGCAACCCAAATCGGCACATTTTTTGCGATCGCGGCGGAAAATCAAGCACGGGTTGTACTGTCTCTTATACACATCT